>CAZOXR010000007.1:0-17288 GCA_964583885.1 uncultured Methanosarcinales archaeon
GATTGTTACACAAAAGGAAACCTTATAGATGAAAATGAAATAGCTACTGATGACATTTCAGATGACACCTGTTATTATACTGACAGAGAGATTACATGCACACAAGATGATGGTTGGCAGTGCGCAAGCGGAAGTTCTTGTAAAGTTGACGAATGCTCTGGTCAACCACCTTATCAGCCAGATTCTGATAATGATGGAATACCAGATGTTTGCGATACTGAAGCAACACAAGAGGATTGCACAGACGGAAAAGACAATGATGGTGATGGTCTCCTTGAGGGCGGAGGATGTGATATAAATGGTGGTTCTTGTTGCCAGGACACAAACGGAAATGGTGTTTGTGATGAAGGAGAAACGCATACTATGTCAAAAGATCCTGGCTGTATTGCTGAGATTTGCACTAAATGCACTGTTGCTGATTTTTGCAGTGAAACAAAATGTGAAAGCGATTATTATAAATCCTCAACAGGTCATGGCTCATGCTATTTTAGGGGCTATCTTCAAAATCCAATAAATCCCTGCTGCGATGATTATGATGATGATGATGTCTGTGATTCTGCTGATAATTGCTGGAGAGAATATAATCCAGCCCAGGGAGACAATGATGACGATGGATTAGGCAATGAATGTGATGATTGCCCAAATATAAAACAAACTGAAACCACCCCTTTATCAGATGATGATAGTACAATACTTTGTACCGGTACAGAAGAAAAAATCTGCTTTTGTGAAGAAACCTGCACAGACAGCGACAAATGCGATATAATAAATGTTAAAGGAGAAGACTTCTTTTGCAATGGAGATAGGTGGGTGGACAGAAATTTTTGTGATGATTGCTTTTATTACGGAGATAATGAATATTACTGGATAGATAACTATGACCAGATCTGTGATTTAACAACACCAGGGAAATTAGAAACTGATAAATCAGATATAGTATGCGAGATTCTGGAAGGGGGAAGCCAGGAAGAATGTGAAGAAGGAGAAACAGCCTGCTGGGCTAGTGATGCTGCTCCTGCTACTTACACCCAATGCTGCGGTGATGATGAAAACGATGACACCTGGATTGATACCAATAATCAGGCATGCTCTGAAGGAACATTCTTTACAGATCCAGATGACCTGAAAATACTTTGCGAGCTAGTAACTAACTATGAGGCAACATGCTCGCATGGAAATATTTGCTGGTCTGATAAATGCTGCGGTGATGATGATGAAGTAAAAGATACATGGATTTATTCCTCTGATGATTTCATAAGAAATCTTTTAGTAGATACTGGTTGCTACAACTCAAGATGGTTTGATATAGGAAATGCAAAAGTTACCTATTATGAACTATTAATAGTGCCATGAAAAAAGCTCAAATGCAGTCAAAGCTTGTAATTTACATAATCGTAGCAGTAGTTATCCTTCTCTTATTGATATTTGCATTTGTTGCAATAGCAAAAGCAAGAGACAGGGCAAGAGATATAGCGCAGAAAAAACTGGAGCAGGAAATAGATGCTTCTTTACAGGAAATAGAATATGGCTCTGTCGAAAGAAAACAACTGGATGTGCCGCCTGGAACAACAGAGGTATGCTTTACTGACATAACCCGCAGAACCGAGATTCTGACAAGCCCAATAATCCAGGCAGACAAATACACCATGATGAGAAACATAATCCAGTCAGGAGAGAAAAAGAACATATTCTTCTTTGTAGATTATGAGCCATACATCGTACCAATCTATCAGTCAGGCATCTGCTTTGACCACTACCCTTACTTTACATGCATTGAGCCAAGAGCAAATATCCTTAACCTTTACATAGAAGGAAAAGGAAGATGCGGGTTAATTGTTATGGAGTATAAGATCTGTGAACCTGTTGCTTATGATGAACCAAACCCAACAACCGAGGGAACAACATCAAATGAAATTAAATTTGGCTCTATCAATGCAAAACTTACAATCCCTGCAGGAGCAACACTTACAGTTACTGAGCCAGATACAACACTTAAAAATGAAATCTGCATAGAAGCAACCAGCTATATTGGTGTAGAAGGACTGATAAGCGAGGTTTACAATATAACTCCGGTGCATATAAAGACTGATGCAGCTCATGAAGCTATATTCGAGTTGAGGTACGAGGATTTCTTATTGCCTCCAAATGTGCTTCCAAAACATATAAAATTAAAGAAGAGCAGTTCTCCATGGGAACCAATAACCTCACAAGATGGCGTTGATATAGAAAATAAAAGGGTTCGCGGCACAACAACTGACTTAGGCTATGTAGCTGTCTTCGGTCCAGAGCCGCCAACAGCAAATATATCGGTTAATGGCGGGGAGGAAATTCCTGAAGGCACAGAGGCAATAGTAGCAAAAGGCTCAAATGTAATTTTTGATGCCTCTATCAGCTATGACCCTGATGATGACATACAAACATACAGCTGGGATTTTGGTGATGAATCAGATATAGAGCAAGGCGGAGAAGAATACAAGACACTAACACACGCATATACCATGATATGTAGCTATGATGTAACTTTGACAGTCACAGACGAAACAGGCTACATGGCTACAAAAAAGATAGTAGTCACTGTAGTTAATGATGCTAACAAAAAAGATATCAGTAAACTTGATGACATCATAATAATATCTAACCCAGTTGCTGTGCACTGGAGAGAAATACTCCAGTTAGTTCCAGTTGCAATGTGGAAAGACATTGATGGCGACCAAAGAATCCCTTATTTGGTTTATCATAAAGAAAATGATCCGGAAATTGATGAAACTCATTTCAAAATAGGAGATTTAAAAAATAAATATAAGACTGAATTTTATCCTACTAAAGAGATAGCAGATGTAAGAATTGGCTTATTCACTGACCAGTCTGAAATCAACACAGTAGATGGCATTACTCCAAAATCATTTGAAACTGATTATTTTGATTATTGGCTGCCATCAACTGAAGACATAGTTGTAGTTGGCTATGCTAATGAGGAAGATGCCTTAATAGCCTCTTTGTTTGCATCTTTTATTAATGCTCCAATAATTTTTATTGAACACGAGAACAAACAGGCTTACGCAGATGCAGGCGTATTTAATGGCAAACACGCCTATATAATTGGCGATTTATCTACTAATCCAGATATACATCAACAATTAATTAACTTTATTAAACCACCCCTTACAAGTCAAATAACTCCATATACGGCGGATAACCTAAAAAACCCATCAGAAGAGCCAAAGATTCCTCTTAATTATCTAAAACTTTACTCAAAAATAGCTTCTACATCTTCTTAAAACTAATAACAATCTATTTACTAATCACCTTCTCAAACACACCTATAAATACTTCTTCCGGAACCTTTAACCCAGCCTCAACAAAAGCCTTCGCTAATTTCAATCCAACTTCTTTCTCAGTGCCATAGAAACTGCCATACAGCTTTTTTACTGTTTCATTGCAGAAAAAGCCTTCATTCATAGCAATCACAATTTTTTTAGTTTTTATTAATTTTTTATTATTTATATTTTTATCATTGATTATTTTTTTATTGGTATTTTCTTCATTGATTTTAATATTTTTCATTGATTCTTTTTTTTCATTGATTTTTTCACTATTGATCTCTTTTTCATTACCAACAAACAATTCCTTCCTGTTCTTATCAAAATATATACTGCCATTAACCAAAAAATCACCCTCTTCCTTAAAGCCATGGCTAAGTAATTCAAACCTTACCATATCACTAACTATCTTTTTCTTATCATTACCCTTAACATACTCTAATGCATCAGTTATTGAATAAAACCCAAAGAAATCCTTATCACTGACCTTATCAAAAGAATAAACCTTGCCAAGATACTTCTTTACCTTCTGCTTGGCCTCTTTCCTTGTCTTCCGCCATTTATTACTCACAATATACGCATACTTGTATTCCTTGCCTTTCTTCCTTATATTCTTGACGCGGATGAACATAACCTATAAGAAAATAACATTCTTTTTATTGTTTTTGATTTTTAATAATCAGAACTCAATAGTAGTAACAAAACCAAAAGCTTTATATATTAGCTATTTCCCCTTATTCACGAGATAATATGCCAGAACAAACAAAATACCTATGTGCTGTTGTTAAAACAGGACCAAATAGCTTTGAAGTAGTTGAACCAAGAGATGTTCTTGGCCACGAAGCTTTGGATCTGCTTGGCACAGACAGAATCCCTGGTTTTATGAGTCAAACACATACACAACCCAAATATACTACACAGCATTATGTGCTTGTCACAGGAGGCAACATAGCTGATGATATTGGTGCTTTTCGTGCATTAGTTGAAATTAAAGTTAATGATTTAACAGCTGCTGACAATGTCCCTCTCTATAAAGTTCAGGAAGCGCTTGCTGACAGGTTTACAGCAGCAGCCAGCGCATACAGGGGCAGCAAAGATGCTGAAGCAAGGCAAAAAGCAGAAATAGAATCAGTAGATAGATTGTTAGCTGCTATGGTGCCATATATGGTAACAAGGAAGCCAGCAACCCCCATATAATTCTTTATTATGATAAAAGTTTTATCTAATAGCAATAAAATATTTAAAGCAACTTCTAACACCTAACCTAAAATGAAACCACCATATGCACTGTCAATTGCAGTTGCACTACCTATGTTGTATTATCTAGGATGCAGCGATCCTGGAAAAGTTAGCCCTAAAACTGAAGAATCAGCTAATAGGCTTGAAACAACTGCGACTGATGCAACAAGTGTTGACACAACAGGGCTTTCTGGTTCAATTGACCTGCTTGTTGAAGCAATCTCAGATATACCTGGAACCATGCTTAATATTTTTAGAGAAAACGACCTAAACCAATATGAGAGATGGAAAAACAATTTCGGCAGATTTGATGAAAAGCCATCTTATTCTACTTTTATACTTAACCTTTGTGCGGAATTGCACCTTGTAGAGGAACAACCAGCCTCGGTTAAAGACCATATCTGGTCTCAAGCTAGGCTTATTGCGGAAAGAATGCCAAAAGATCCTCTTTTACCAGGAGAAGGTTTTGAGAGGGATTTAGCTTATCAAATGTACCGTGTTCTGGAGATTGATATGGAAAGTGCTTATAATAATTATTCTGACCCTTCAGATACCCGTCCAAAACAAGAAAGAAGAGAGCGTATTTTAGATCCTGCTTTGGAAAAAGCAAATAAACAGCTTCTAATTGCCAGAATGCTATTAGCAGGCCAAGGTGCGGATGTAGTTGGACATGAAGAATCAAGTTTATCTTCTTTCTATTTAGAAATATTGGTAGATACAAGGAGAGAAAGAAGAATTCCTGCAGGACAGGTTTATTCTGCCTTATTCCTGGCTCGACAACTAACTAATCCTGAATCGCGTGATCTTTGGGAGGAAGTTTTCCAGGGAGCATTAGATTATCACGAGAATCCTATACCCAAAAGCAACAGTGAAAAGATATAAAATCTATCTAGTTAGGCACCATGCGAACTACCACATTTCTAAACAAAATTCTGCCTTAACAGCCCCTATAACACAAGAATCCAGAAATAATTAATATACACTTATCTATATCTGTTGCTTAACTTCGCCACTAGGAGCCTGCTCTGCAAACACTTCACTCTGGAACTTATAAATCCTGCAATTATCAAAATCCTTCCATGAATCAGTTGGCAAACCAGCTTTAACACATGTCTGGTCAAGAAAAGTCTTAGCATCCCACTTCTGCTCAACAGCCACCTGCGGCAATAACAAGCCCTGATTAAATGTCCCTATAGCTATCAAACCATCCTTTCCTACCTCTATCTTCTTAACCAAATCCTCTGGATTACGCACCTCTATCCGACTAGGCAAAGTCAATACAGAAACCTCTATACTAATCTCATTAAACTCATCCTTCTCAACAGGAGGAAACCTTGGATCAGAAAAAGCAGCGCTCTGAGCAGCTTTAATTATAGCCCCATACAGGGGAAAAGCAGCATCACTAAAACCAATACACCCTCGCAACTGGCCATGCTTATTCAAAGTCACAAAAGCGCCTCTTTTCTCGCCAAACTCCTGCTTTATATCACTGGAAGCCTTCATATCTTTCTTAGAAAAATAACTTAGAATAGAATCCCTAGCTAAATTAATGAGCTTTATTCCCTGCTCAAGGCTAAGCATTATCACACCTCTTTTGCAATATCCTTCTCAAACTTTTCAAAATGTTTCTTTACTTTCTGCGAAGCATCTGCCAGAACCTTCTTTGGATCAGCACCATCTGTTTCCAGTATAAACTGCGGTATCCCAACAAGAGGGTGCCTTATTGCATAAGTTGCTATCTTCACATGGCTGTTATTATTTAGTTCTTCTTTTAGAATATTGCAGAAAGTATGAGTAACATCCTTTACCTTAAATATCAGCTTGTTTTTCTTCTCTTCAACTATCTCAATTTCCATTTTATATAATGAATTTTAGGGTATTTATATATTTAACGGAAATGTTAATATACTCATTTGGATTCCTTGAGAGAATGACTGAACCAGAACCAGTTGCGCCCCATATTATCAGAAAAAATTACAAACCAGATAAGAAAGGTAAAGCAGTTCAACTATATATTGATGATAATCCTTACCTTGTTTTGGGTTCATCTGGTATTAATCATACCGACTTACTTTCTAGTGCCTTACGGTCAAATGGAGTGACACTTCATCCACGGGAAGAACGAATCCCACCTACAATAGGTGATAGATACAGGGTTGCAGGTATGTCACAATGTTCTCAAGAAGGAAGTGTTATTGAGTTCTTTGGTTCTAGTTCTTTGTATGTAGCTTATGGCATTGATGGACCAGATCAACAACATCTTGATGATATGAAACCTTTTCTTGAAGCAGAAGGACTGGAAGCACGAATAGGAGAACCTTAATTTCCTCGTCGACAAAACCCATATTCCCATCTCATTCCCACTGGGAATATGCTGGGAATGAGTTATTTCAGTTTATCTACAACAATTCTGAAACAACTTACATCAATTCGATGTATTTTCCTTTTATGAAACGAATGCTTTGCTTTGATTGGAAATTTAAAATCCCAAACATGAGTTATTTTGCAATTATTATCCCTGCAAAACCTTTCAACAAAACTTTTTGTCGAGGTTTTATGAAAAGAATAAACAACTGGAGCTAATTTAATTGCTTTTTCAAGAAAAATTCTGTCAGCATGCCTGACTTTTGTTCCAAAAGGCGGGTTCTGCAAAACAACATCAGCCTTTTCATTAAAGTCATTGATGTCCTGGCACAAAAAAACAGCCTCACCATCAACTGAAAACTCACTTTTAACCTTAGCAAGGTTTTCCCTGGCTATATCACTCACTTTCGCATCATTATCAATAAACCATACTTTTTTGGCTCCAAGCAGCAAAGCACCAATGCCCAGGATGCCAGTCCCACTACCCATGTCAACACTCACTTTTGATATATCACCTATCAAACTAGCCTGCCACAGCACTTCAGCTGCTATTTCACTATCTGTCTCATACTGCTCAGCACTCACTTTTGCATTTTCAAAGCCTTTCAGCTTAGAAAGTGCTATTGCCAGCATTGATTTAGATCTTATATCAGCCATTTTAACACTCATTAACACTCACTTTTACTTATTTAGACGAACATTTACCCTAAAATACGCCTCTAAACCCGCATTTCAGACATTTATACGAACTTTTAACCCACATATACTCATTAAACCAGCTCTCAAAGCCAATTATAGCCCTCAAACCTTCAATATTAACCCTCACTTTCCACTAATTAGGCGACTTTTTGCCTAAAATACAACTCCCAATACCACCTAATAGGCCCATATACAGCCTTTACAAGCCCTCACTTTGAAGCAATTAGACGAACTTTCTCTCACTCTACAGGCCCTGGCTGCACTCACTCACTATGCCTCACCAAGTGCCTTCTTGCACTGCCTCTCTGGACCACGCAGAGCCTGCCTGGGCCCTTCTTACCCTCTCTTTCTCACCCCTCCCTCTTGATCCCAAAGCCCAGCATCATATAAAAAATTTGCCATAAACTCCATCATCATTTTTTTATTTTTTATTATAATTATTTTTTATTTATTGGGTTTTTATTATTGATATTTTTTTAATGGTTATTTTTTATTGATTTCAACAAACATTTTGATTCTTTTCTTATAATCCATAGTCCCAGTTCATTCCCAACACATTCCCACTATATTCCCACTATATTCCCAGGACTATCCCAGCGTATTCCCCTTATTTATACTTTTCTATTCTGAGAACATTCCCAAAGTAGTCCCAACATAGTCCCACACCATTCCCAGAAAACGATATATTTAAATAAACTGGGAATATCAATATTATTTATGGCACTTTTTGGAAAGAATAAATTGGTTGAATCTAAATTTTCTCAGTTACATCATCTTCTAAAATCATCTTTTTTCAATGTAAAAAATGACACAAACAACATCTTCAAATGGCTGAATTATCTTTACCAGAAATCACTGGATCAGGAGCATTATATCCAGGAGCAAAGCCGCAATATAAAAGAGCTAAAAACAGAGCTCAGCCTAGTGCCAAAAACAAAGGAGCAGTTTAAACAGATAGTAGATGAACTCTACTCATATGATACAATAACAAAAAGGATTGAAAACGTTGAATTTAGGCTTAATAGCTTCCATAAAGGCCAAATTCCAGCATCCCAATCAGATGATTATGGACTTCTGCAGATACAAAAAAGACTTGAAAACCTGGAGCAGAAAAAAGCAGGTTTAAAGGAAAAGCTAATCAAAAAAATCACAAAGAAATCAAAGGATTACCTTAAAACAGTTGTTTTGTCATACATCAAGAAATACGAGAAAATATCAGCTTTGCAGCTTAGGGAAATGATTATAGATGAGCAAGGCTTATGCTCAAAAAGCTCTTTCTACAGAATCCTGGAAGAGATTGAAGAGCAGGAAGAGATAGGAGTTATAAAAAAAGGAAAAGAAAAAGAATATTTCGCAAAAATTTCAGGAAAAATAACTAAAAAATAGATTTTTCACAACAATAAACTTTTTAAATGACCCACTAATACTTAGTTTAGGGGGGGTGATTTAGGTGATGTTAGATAACAGTAAGACTAAGCCATATTCAGATACCGGTTTTGACCAGTTAAAGGGTGCATTTTCTAAGATAAAGGACGAGTTTGAGGATCATCTGACAGCTATAAACGAGAATACAAACGAATTGCAAGCCAATCACGAGTACATGTGTGAGATTGACGGTAAAATTGAGAAATTATGCCAAAGGCTTGAAAATATTGAGTTGTTTCTACAAAAAAAATCCAATTTCAAGTGCGAGGAAAAGCCTAGCTACAAGATAGACAGGCTTACAAAGCGCGAGCAAAGCGTTTTCCTGGTGCTTTACACCTTAGAAGAGAAAGGACCTGTCAGTTTAAAGGAATTATCAAGGAAAACTTCCTTTCCAGATGTGCTTATTTCAAGCTATATAATCAGCATGATACAAAAAGGAGTGCCTATAAAGAAGAAATACATAGCAAATAAAGGCTATATCTACCTTGATAAAAGATTCAAAAGCATTCAGGCAAAAGAAAACATCCTGAAGCTGGATCAGAAGACATTACTTTAATTTTTTCTCTTTTATTACTTTTAATCTTTGCTTAAAACTTTTAGCTCTAATAGGAATCAATATACGCTTAAAACTTTTAGTTATTGATTAAACATTTTAGAATATTCTTTTCAATATGGAAAATAAGTCAAATATCATCCAATGGGCTCTTTACTTTCTTCAGCTGCTCCTTGCTAACTCTTGTATACCTCTCAGTTGTATTCAGGTTAGCATGCCCTAGAAGCTCTTGTATTACCCTAATATCAGTCCCATTCTCAAGCAGATGCGTTGCAAAGCTTGACCTTAAAGCATGGCAGAACACTCTTTTCTTGATTCCTGCTTGTTTAGCAGCCTTATTCACAATCTTCTGAGCCTGCCTTATACCTATATGCCTTTCCTTTACACTAAAAATGTAAGGATTATTATCGCTTCTGTTAGCAAGAAAATCCCTCATATGTCCAATAACAGTATTTGAAAGAATGATGTGCCTGTCTTTGCGGCCTTTGCCAGCCCTTATTGTTCCTGTCCTGTCATCCAGATCAAGATCATCAATCTTAATACTTACACATTCACTTACTCTAAGGCCTGAACTGTACATGAGCTCAATCAATAACCTATGCTTCTTGTTCTCAACATTATCTAAAAGCATCTTTACTTCATCCCTTGTCAAAACAGTTGGTATCTTCTTTTCCAGCTTTGGAGCTTTGATATCTGCAAAGATATCCTTCTTCATCAGGGTCTTGTACATGAACTTCAATGAACTCAAAGCCAAACTAACAGAGCTAGGCCTATGGTTCTTGTCACTCATAAGATTGGCCATATAAGCCTTTATATCATCCTGGCCTATCTCAGCAGCCTCTTTCTTGATAAACTCCAGAAATCGCTTGTTATGAAACAAATAAGTATCTACTGTTCTTTTGCTAAACCCTCTTAATTTCAGCTCATTTTCAAGCTTTTCTATCATAATGCCCTATTCAGAGCATTACTCATATATAAATATTCGCAGAATGCATATTATACGAACATTTGGGGCTCTTTAATGTAAAAATTCCAGTGTCTACTCTGTAGCACAATTCAAGGGCATATTTCTATAACTAGTTTTTATCAATAATATCAGAAACACTATCTTCTTGTGCCTGAAGTAAGCCTTTTCTTTCAATCTTTATGAATCTGAATAAATTGCACTTCCATTAAAAAATAATTAAAAATAATAATCTTACCCGCCGCCTTGCTCAGAACTGAGCAATTGGCTCGCCCCACCGCCCACCCTTTGCTTCTGTTACTTTATTCACCACTATATCGTAGTTATAAACCGAAAGGTTTATATAGTTGCTATACTCTCTACCTTAATATTGGAAAATTAAGGAGGCTATATAAAAATGGTTACACAAGAACAAACAAAAGAAACAGACGTAATTGATTTAACAAGACCTACATTATCACGTAGACTTAACGAATGGTATTCAAGAAGGGTTTTAAATAGGGGAGAAGGAAAATCCAGATTAGAAAAGTATCTTATAAATAAATTAGAAAAGCATCTTATACAAAAACAAACACAAGACACTAACAAACACGCAGGAAATTCAGATTATCAACCTGGACTGCCTGACAATATACAAGAACATGAATGGGAGCCTGACAGCACTAGAACTTCTTGTAAAATAGTATTAGCAAATGGAGAAACAGATTATGAAACTCATAAAGTAAACAGAATTTCTGATGCTCCAAGAGTAGTACGTGCTCCAGAAGTTCCTGGAACTCATGATACCACAAATTATCTTGCAGATTTATTGGCTGCAAAAAAGATAGTAGCTCAAGGAGACCCAGATGACCTTACTTTTGAATATCATTTGCAGAGAGGAACATCAGGTGCTTGCCGAAACAATGGTAAGTCTCTTCGTGGTTTAAATGGTGCTTATTCTTCAAGATTTAGAGATGGAGTTTTAGAGAAATTTAGAGAGGTATATGGCGAGCCAAAAGGCTTAGATCATTTATTTGATGGAGCTTCAGGTTTCCAGGTAGATTGTAGAGATAGCTCATATTCTGCTAGCGTATATAGGTTGAGAGGAGAAGAATGGGTAGAGGGATTATACATAGGAGATAGGTTTGTTGAAGGCGCGCTAGACGTTGTGCCTGCAATAACAGGCACAGAAATAGTTGCAATAAGCGAAAACATGGCTGATATTAGAGAAGCAGGAATTAACTTCCATGTTCCTGTTGGCATTGACGTTGGCAGAAGGAGTATTACATACAACCCACACACAGGAGAAGTAATGGGTATTTCAGAAAAAAGCAAGGATATATGCACAATAGTTGACTTAGAAGTACCAGTACCTGAAGGATTTGCTGGTAGAGAATGGTACGCATCACATAGAAAAATAGATCTGATTCATGACTTTGACACTGGAAAAACAAGCGTAGGAAGGCGTGTTGATCTTAACTCACACCTTCTTGGACAAGATTCAGTAGTACCTCTTGTAGAAGCTAGTGTAGATGACCCAGATAGGAAAATATATGATGCAGTAAGAGCAGAACTTAGAGGCCGAAGCGGAATTAGGCGCGACATTAATGATACAGGAATTGTTATGGGCGTGCTTCAGCAGTATTTCCCTAATTAATTTTTTTCTATTATTACAATGTTCGTCTAAGATTCTATAATTTTGTATAGAAATATGCCCTTTACTTATTATTTTTCGCATAATCTCTATAGATTATACAAACTTTTTCTCTAAAAAAGCCAATAAGAAGTGGAATTTTTACGAGCCCCAAATGTCTTAATTTTTGCTTCGCAAAAATTGGTTGGGATTCAACTTCGTCGAACCCAACTCGTATAATACTCGTTTGGCAAATTTTCCTTTGGAAAATCTCGGAGTTTGCCGAGCCCTTCGGGTCGCCAAACTTCGAATATTAGGCGAATATTCAAGAAAGCTTTATATCTGCAATAAGATTACCCTTTTCTAAAATGGTTACTGAGCCAGTAAAGCCTAGAGACGAAACAGCTGACCTTACAGATGATGACCTTACACAAATGACTCCGCCTCACAAGACCGTTACAGTAGAAAATCCAACTCTTGATGAACTAAGAGAAGGCATACTGCCTGATGAATACCTTAATTTAATATGGGTCACTGTTACTTCTGAAACAATAGATTATTCTCTCATTCATGCAACTACAAAAGATATTGGCCCATATATCCTGGTTATTGGACCAACAGGGGATAGAGAACAATTCGTAGGGGTTGAGTCAATAGTAGCAAGAGAAGCAGATGGCAAACCCCTAAGGGGCTTTGACAGACGTTCTGGTGATGTAAGCAATCAAATCTATCTAAATTATGAGCCAACACAAGCCAGAGTTGCAGACCTAGTTGAGAAATACCAGCAATATTTCCAGAAGGTTACAATCAATTCTGCTGTTTTCGATAATTTACCTCCCTCAGTTTATGAAAGCACTGCTTCTCCAGAGCCATTAGAACACTAGAATTAGCCTTTATTAGCTATTTCTTTCTCAATCAACCCCTCAACCTTAGAACTCATCTTTATTCCATTTTTACTGCAATGCTCCCTGAATCTGGCCATCAGATTGCTGTCTATTGTGAAATTAGCCCTTGTCTTGTGGCTTATCTTCTTCAGCCTTTTAGTCTTGTCATACTCTTCCAGAGCATCAAACACCTCAGAATACATCAATATAGCCTTATCAGCCTTTTTTTCTAAGTCATTACCTGATAACATTTCCTACCTCTTTCTTGATATCATTGATGTCTGTTACCTTATTCTTGGCTAGCTTAATTATTGTTTTTGTGACCTTTTCAGGATCAAAGCCAAGCTCTAATTCATTATAGTAGAGTATGATCAATAATGCAGCTGTTCTTTTGTTTCCGTCCTCAAAAACACACTCTACTAGCATGGCCTTTAACAAATAAGCTAACTGCTCAAGCCTATTGCTGTTTTTCTCAGCTGAACTTATTGCAATCTCTAAGCTATTTTTATTCCTGATCCCGCCATTATGGAATTTCTTGTTCAGCATTACAATCTCTTCTTCAGTGAACATTTTATACACACTAATGTGTATGAATATTTAAAGGTTTTGGTCATATAGCAACCACTTTAAAGTAACTACAAAATAGAAAAGTTTATATAGTAGCTCAACTTTACAACAGAAATATGACACAAGACACTCAACCATTGGAAACTGTAACAAGAGCAGAAGCAGATAACTTAGTTAGAGACTCTGTTTCAAGGAGCAAGCTTGCAGCAATAGCATGCGCTGTACCAGCAGCATTATTAACAGCAGCAACAGGCATTCTTCAGTATGTAAAAGATAAAGTTGATCCTGAGTTTGTTAGCAGGAGTCTAGATCTTGTACCCCCAGAAAGGGTTCAGGACTTATATGATGGTGCTTCTGCTGTATCTCTTATTATGGCATTAGTTCTTGCTTCGATGAGCGCTAGAAAGACCACTGATGCTGTACTCACAAGAAGGGGATATGATGCTGATTCTGTAGGTTACATGGCAGAAAAATATAGTCGACAAATTGAATAAATATTAATTCTGTGTGATTTTATTTCTTCATTTATCTATATTTTATTAATAAGTAATCACTATAAAGTAACTACAAACAGAAAACTTTATATAGTTGTTCTTAATCCTCCAGCTTGGAGACAATGCCAGAGAACGATTTAGAAGATAGGCTTAGTAGTAAAAAGAATTCTAATAAAGTTATCTCTGGTAAGTTTGACCCGCATATTACAAAAACATATGTCAAAGGAGAGGCTTTTGGAGAGGTTGGAGCTAGTCTTGGTTCTATCATAGGAGCTTATGCAGGAGAGAAATTATTTCACGGCTCTAGCAGGCTCTTAAACGTGCTTTCAGGCAGTATTCCAGGTGATTATTTGCTTGGATCAGCATTCAGCGGAGCATATTTCTACTACAAATACCGTGATGAATATAAGGGCTTAAGCGGCAAATGGAATTTTATCAAGGATCAGGCAAATTTCCATGTCAGAGAAGCGCCTGCAACAATAGCTTCATACCTTGTTTACAGCCCATTAGTGGCATTAGGGTTAACTTTAGGCGCTCCAGCTACAATTGCAGCAGGAATTGCCAGCGTTATCTCTTCTGGCTTGTATATACTTGGATCGTACTTCCTTAATAAAAGATATTTAAAAAAACTTGCGGGGAAGAAAGAAGAAAAGGCAGAGTCTCCTTCTTCTCCGCAGGATTCTAATGTTTTGCAGCTTCCTCAGCAGCAATATCCTGTTAATAGGGCTGCTTGATAAAAAATATTTTTCTCGTCGAGGAATTATAAAAAATTTAATTTTTGCTTAAAACTTTTATTTTTTAATTATACAAATAACATATAATTTATATGCTCTATCTTCTATAACATAGGTTATAAACCATCAATAAAACAATCTATGCTGTAATCTCTATACTACGCTACACATATCACTTTTTAATTAATTACAATATTGAAAATAATTAAGCATAAAACTAAGAAGTGAGAGTTCATATATAGCAATAAGAAAAAAACAAAGCAGGAAATAATCATTTTCTGATCATTTACTAAAAATAAGCCTGTTAGGCACCATTAAATCAGTATTGATTCAAGCTTTACAGCGCCTATAACAAAAGAATCCAGCCTTTACAGCCCCGCGAGCGTTGTAAGCGAGCTAATAAACCTTTGGCTATAACTAACAATAATCAAGCCAAAGAAGCAGGATCAAAAACCATGTATTTCCGAAAGTGAGGATAACACAATAATTATGATTTTTTGTTCATTATGACTAATAATCAATATAATCCTGCACAAACTAAAGCGCAACTAATTGTGCATGTGTAACTGCACTATTGATAAAATAAAACTATCAATAAAAATTTAATTATAAAATAAAAAATATTGATCAAAATATAAAATTCCTCGTCGAGAAAACAAAAACTAACAAAGATAAGTATTTCTTTATAGTGGTAACAGAAACAAAAGATTTATATACTTGTTGTGCTTATCTATTAAAAAATGAAAGTTAAAAACTCAAGTCTGTCTACAAAAGTTGGAGCAGCTGCAATAGTTTTAGAAACAATTCTAATGGCAGTTGGTTGTGCTGGAAGGGGCAATTTAACTTATGGTCCTAACGGTAAATATGCCTTATCTGATACAGCTAGTGTCCATCAAGCAGGAGATTGGAATGTAGTCTATTTGACAGGAAAAGATGGAAAAAAACATGCGTTCTATAGGCCTAGACCAGGAGCACAATTTACTTACACTCCCTTCGAGGGATTAGCTGCGCTTGATGAAAATGGAGAAGTAGCAAGTTCAACAAATCTTGTTTCTTTAACAGCTGAAGGAAGGGATGATGTTGAATGGTGTTATGGGACTGCTCAATCAAGAAGCCATTAAAAATTTATTTAACCCTTCTCATAATCTTTGATGATTAATAATCTAATAAATTTCCTCGTCGAGAAAACAAACACACTGCCGTCACCCTTATTTTTTACCACTAATAGATAACTACAAAACAGAAAGATTTATATAGTGGCTAATCATTAATACACCATATGGTAAAAATTCTAGTTACCTATGGGTATCATAGAGGAGAAAGAGAATTTGGGCAGGATGTCGTAGACTACTTTACTAGGATGCATCCAGATAGTGTAGATACTTTGCTTGCCAGACAACTCAAAGGAGTTGGACGCGAATCAGATGATGATAAGGAAGCTCAATCTGAAGTACAAGGTTTAATAGAGGAGCATAAACCAGAGCTTGTTATAGATTTACACTGTAAGGAAGGAGATTATGATATGTCTGAACATACTTTTTATGAACCAACAGACAGAGAATTAGCTATGATGGCAGAAGAGCTATTCCCTGATTTAGATCCTGTTGATAGTCTTATGATTAAAGTATCTACACCTTTAAGCGCCACTGTATTTGAAGATAGAGAGCATGCTGACCTTGCAAGTTATATTCATGAAAGTGGAACTGAAACCTATAGGCATAGAGAAACAGATTCCCCCTTAAAAAAGGATGGCATATCCTTTATAGGAACAGAAACATTATTTGATGTTAAAGACGGAAAATCAGTAAAAAACGAGAATTATAAATCAGCTCTGCAGATGACCTCTGATTTCCTGGATCTAATGGTCAGATATATTACAAGAAACTAACCAACATAATTAAGCTTTTTATCTTCACTTAATTCCTGCGCTTTCTGGCTCTGCTGCATTATCCCTTTCAGTTTCTCCTCAAACTTCTCTGCCTGCTCCATCAATGGCTTTGGGTCTATCTTCAATCCCAAATACTTGTCCAATGTTTCAATCACTTTAGCAGCTGCCTTGCTATCTGGTAAATTACTCTGCGTCTCAGAAAAAACACAGCTCATTGGAATGCCGTCTACCCTTAACAATAAAGCTCCTGTAACACCCATGATTATTCCTTCCTTCAAAGGATTCAACCCAATCCCTTTAAACTTATTCTTGATCTTATCCTTGTTAGAATAATAAAATGCTTTTGATTCAGTCACTTCTCCTCCAGAGCCAACACCTTCTAAGCTTATTATCTCTTTTGCACCTAACTGCTTTGCTAATTTCACCAAAGTATCTGCAATATCCCATTCATTTCCTGTTGAAGCAGTTATAGCATGCAAAATAACAACATTATATTTTTTATTATAAAACAAGCCCAAAGGCTCAACAATCTTATTCTCGTGGAT
>CAZOXR010000007.1:17298-19838 GCA_964583885.1 uncultured Methanosarcinales archaeon
AACCATTGGCTGGCCTTCATCAAATGTTATCTTTCCAATCAATTCTGTTTCAAGATGATCTATAAGATACTCAGTTGCAATCGTTCCTACTAAACCAAATCCTGGAAAACCTTCAATAATTATCGGATTCTTTGGTTTCTTCTTAAGCTTTATTTCCACACTATTCACCTCTTTTTATGCTGCTAATTTTTTTATCTTTCTACCTTCAACCTTTGGAGGAAATTGCAATATCTTTGCTTTTGGCTTTTCCTTTGCCTTAAATGTTTTTTCTAATTCACGCATTGCTTTTCCTGCTTCTCTTCTGACATCCCTTTCAATCTTTCTTACATCTCCGCCTAAATGACTAGCTAATCTTTTTAAATATTTTGCCTGTTTTTTTCTTACAAGCTCCTCTCTTTTTATTGACTTAAGCAAAGCCTCAATCTCCATCAACAGGTCCTGTGCTCGCCTATAGCTGCCTGTGTCTTTAGCCCATTCTCCAACAGCCTTTGCATCAGCAAGCAATTGCTGTAAAAATGAATCCTTTAATTTGGTATCCAAACTTGAAAATATGCCCATGTCTTCTACTATTTTTTTGTCAACAACTACCTTGCCTGCCTTGCTAACCTTGTAATGAGAATTAATATCATTAAATAAAGGCCTCCATGCCCTTGCCAGCCTTACCATTATTTCCCTTGGCTTTAAAATAGTAGTTGCTCTTGCCATTAATCATTTTATTGGAAATATATTATATAAATGTTTTGATTTATTTAAACCACCTTAGGAACAAACCTATAAGAAACTTTTTTCATGTATTCTTTATACTGCTTTCCATGCTTTCTAATCAGCTCTTTTTCCTCTTTTTTCGAGCCAATAAAAATAATCATCGCTGATAAGATTGCAATCAGCAAGCCCTGAAAAGAATTAAAGAATACTGCTATCCCAAAGAATATCAGCATTAATGCAAGCAATAATGGATGCCTGATATAGCCATAGATACCTTTAGTAATTATCTTTTTAGAACTAAAATTCTTGCTCCAGAACAACTCCCAGTATATATTAATGATAACACCAATCAACAAAAGCAGAAAGCCAATCAATAAAAATGCCTTAGAATCAGGAAGATACCTTACAGGCTTAGTGAATAATATCAATAACATCTCTATGATCAGCAACACAGGATACAAAGCATAATAATTTTTCATAGTTTGAATATAATAATAAGAATATTTAAGATTATTGGTGTATGTTTAATAAATATCAATAAAAAAATCCAATAAAAAGGATATCAATAAAAAATAAACCATTAAATAAAAAAACAAATAATAAAAATAAAATAATAAATGAGATAAAACCAATAAAAACAATAAACTATTTAAACCTGAAAATTAAAATCTAATAAAAAAGAGGCAATAATGAAAATAATGATAGTAATTCTAAGCTTATTAATTCTTTTAGCAGGCATCCTTCCATTCTTAGGAGAAGAAGGCCTGGGATTATTGCCAGCATCAATCCCAACCTCAGGCCTTGCTTATTCAGTAATTGTTATCCTGATAGGTGCTGTTGGCATTGTTTATGGCTTAGCCAATAAGATGGTGATGGGCCTTGAAAAGATGGTTACTGTAACAATTGGCTTGTTAACGATCTTAGGCGGAGTCTGGCCTTTCATAAAAGAGTCATTAATACCAGCAATACCAACCACAGGCCCTGCTTATTCAATAGTTCTTGTTCTTATCGGAATTGTTGGATTAGTATACGGTTTTGCGCATTTGGGATAGAAAACTTTAAATACCAGTTTATCAAGAATAAAAATATTATAAAAAAAGGTGATAATTATGAATAAAAAAGCAATTGTAACTCATCCTGTAACATTGTTTATGTCAGGAGTTGTTATTGGAATAATCCTTATTGTCCTGATAACAAAGGGAGTTATCAATATCCCTGGAATAACAAAGATGCTCTGCCCTTAAATCTTTTTCTTTTATCTCTTGTAAATGTTTAGTCTTTTGTTGCAAAAGTAAACTTTATATAGGTGTCTATCCTACAATTGTATTATGGCAGAGAAATTTAATGTTATTATTGAAGAAGGAGAAGATGGCTATCTTATCTCAGAAGTAGTTGAACTTCCAGGATGTCATACTCAGGCAAAAACCCACGATGAGCTTATTAAAAGGACTAAAGAAGCCATCTCTTTATACTTAAGCACTAAAAAGCCAGTTAAATCAAAATTTCTTGGATTACAGCAAATTGAAATAGGAGCCTAAAGATGGCAAAATTGCCTCTACTTTCTGCAAAAGAGCTATCTAAAATTCTCAAAAAACTTGGTTTTGAATTTAAAAGACAACAAGGAAGCCACATGTTCTTTGAGCATCCAGATGGAAGAACAACAGTAATTCCAAACCACCCAGGAGAAGAGATAGACAGGGGACTCCTTAACAAGATAATAAAACATGACCTTAAGATAAGCAGAGAAGAATTCATGGAACACACCTGACTGGGTATCTTTACAATTCCATTGCAAATGTAGCTATAATAAGAAACAGCCCTAAAATCATAAATAT
>CAZOXR010000008.1:0-17872 GCA_964583885.1 uncultured Methanosarcinales archaeon
ACAATTCCATTGCAAATGTAGCTATAATAAGAAACAGCCCTAAAATCATAAATATAAAGTAATAGAACATTGGACTTAACCACCCAATTGCCAGGAACCCAGAAAAAACACCTTTCTGCCCTAATATTTTTAATATTCCTGTAGCTGTTATCAAAGCAGCTATACTAAAAGAGATATAGCCAACTATGTTGCTGTTGGTTATCTCTATAAAAGAATTAATAATCAGGTAAAACCCGCCAGCAGCAATAAGATAAGCCAAAATACTAATGGGCAGCCATGAAAAAGCAAACCATTCAGGCCCTTTGCCTATGCTGTGCAAAAAAGGCAAAAATCCTAACGCTCCCAGGATTACGCCAATAAGACAACTTAGCCAATCCCTGGCCTGTAACATCGTTCACCTCTTTTTAAAAATGCTCTAAAGACTTTTCCTTGTGGAATATTATCCTTAACCCCTGAGCTAATACACGTGCGTGTTTTCCCATCATTATTTCTACTTTATCAATGTCTTCTTCTATGTCTTCCTCAGGTTCTTGCGGCTCAAGTTTTTTTGTTAGCCACTCCCTTATATCATCCTTGAACTCCTCGAGCAGTCCCAAGAGAACAAACATAAGCATCAGGTCTCTCTTGGTTGCCTTATATGCTTTAAGGAACGTCTCTGAGATGTCTTTTTTCAATGCAATAACTAAGTTATGAAGCGCAGCAGCAATCTGATCAAAATTTTTCCTCACCCACGTGTCCCTCTCTGTCTGGTTATTACCTTTACCTTTGCCTTTAATAAGCTTTTCTAACTCAGCCATTTTTGCTTCTATATCTGCGTCATCCTTCTCAAGACTTTTAATATGCCGTTTCAGACCAGAAACTTCCCTTTTACCAGCCCACTTGGCAAGCTGACTAGCTTTCATCTGGCTGAATTTAATCTTAAGATCAGTCATTACAGTGGCTTCTGTTTTTTCAGAAGCATTGATAATTTTCATAACATCTCCATATGCATCTCTATCCTCTGCTTCTGCCTTTTCCATCACTTCCTCCATAATCCCTGTGAATTCCCGGTCAATCTGCCTTAGTCTCTTTTGTACTTCCTGCATCTTTGCTCTGGGAATAACATCCTTTATCTTTTTCCAAGCACCCTCAACTTTTTTGATAATCTCCAAAGCCTTTTGTTCTCCAAGTTCAACTCTTACACCAAGATCAAACTCACCTTCTAATGCATCGTGAGCATGCCCCATAGCATCTCTTTGTTCGTCCAAGGATTTCTTTATTTTGTGATTTTCTATAACATCTGCAGGCAATCTTACATAGATATCCTTGTAAAGCTTTATTAGGTTTTTTATAATCTTATTAAAATCAAGCCTTTCCCTAAAACACATATAAGCTGGGGCCTGTATAATCCTAGAATATTTCTCAGTTATGAATCCTCCTGCCATGAATATACACCTCTTATTTCTTTTTTAATATACGAATATATAAAACTTTTGCTTTGTAGTTATTTTTGAATGGTGTTTGGGCAATTGGCTTTAATTATTCCATACTAGTAAGTTAACCACTTTAAGATAGTAACATACCGAAAGCTTTAAATACTAGCTCTTATTCTCTCAATATACTAAAATGGGAACAGAAACAGGTTTGTTAAGAAGAGAAGACATCATACATCTTGAGAGCTTGCAGCAGGCATCTGTTAGGTATAATCTTGAAGCTGTTGTTAGGCGTGCATCAGCTGCAGAAGGCGACTCAGGCTCAACAAGATCAGAAATTCTAAGATTAATGAATAAAGCATACTCCCATGCTGGTAACGCAAGAACAGCGTCTAATAAAGATGAAAGTCAAAAACAGCTAAGGCGCGCAGCTACAACATTCATTGAGGTAATAGGAAAGGGAAGGCAAGGAGTGGATGATGATGGTGAGTTTCCTGGATTCCAGAACGAAGCTTTTTATGTTGATGCCCATATTGGGTTAGGAAATATAAGGGCTTTACAACGATATTATGAAAGAGCAAGAGGTAATATTAGCGAGATAGTTGCAAAAGGAACTAATTCTTTAAATCTTAATCATGCTGAAGCGCATGCTATGTATGCTGCAGCATGCATAAATTCTGTTTTAGTGCAGCGTAGGCGTTTGTCAGCTCAAGCTGAGATTCTTGAGCCATTTCCTGAGCTAGCTGATTATAAAGGCAGACCAGTTCAAGAGTATAGAAACTCATTAGATGAATATGTAGCTGCCATCACACAAGGCAGAGATGAAACTGACTGCCCTAAAACTCCAAAAATTGGAGGTATGTTTAAAGTATGGAAATACTCTAATGAAATCCCACCAAAAATATTTGAAAAGTTATGGTTACAATCTGGTAAACTAAAGTCATTCGAAGGCGATACAAGAACATATCAAATAGGTAACCGAGTTGGAGGAGTAGCCGAACCAAGAGAATCTAATGATTCAGGAATGAGTGATGCTGTTTATAAAAAAGAATCATTACTCACAGCAGTTAAGCACGCAAAAAAAGCAGAAGAGATTGGTCTTCCTGATAAGCAGCTATTACATCTATATGATCAATTTGCAACTGCGGTAGATGAATTAAACCTTAAAGAATCAGACGCAAACATAAACAGAGAATACAGGGATGACATGATAGCAGCGCTTGAAAGAGCATACGAGCATGTCTTTAGAATTGCTGCAAACCAGGAAACTGGAGATATAACTGACCAAGGAGTGCATGAATACAGGGGCCATCTAATAACTATATGCGGCGGATTATTAACACTTTACAATGATGCAGTAAGGGATATTGGAAAGCGGCTTGAAATGACACCTCTGCCAGATTATGCTGGAGGAGCATATCACAATCATTTACCCTCACCTCCTCCTCTTGATGGGCGTGTTGCAGCTGCAGAAGCTCAAACAGGAACACAAACCTGGGAAGGAATGAATCAAGGAATAAGAACACTTATGGCTATAGCAAGAGAAGAGTTAACTGGTAGCCCAACAGTACCTGAACTCATGGAACAGGACATAATCAGAAAACAAGCATATGGCTCATTAATCGGCGTATATACTCAGCTTACCCAGAAATTCGGTGGCAGCCAAAGGCAAAGAAGAGAAGCAGCATAGATGTTATTTCTTAAAGGATTTTTTAGTTAAGCTCTGAGTTCTCTCCTAGCACTTTCCTTTAAACCCCCATAGTTGAATCCATTTTCTATTCTTTATACACCAGCCTTTCGTCAATTCTCTTTTCAATCTCCATTAGCACTATTTCTGCCATTCCAACATCATTCGAATCTAGATAGTACTCTACTAATCTCCTAGCACGATCCATCAAGTTAAAATCACCTGGTTTTAGTCCCTTAATTAACCCAAGCATCTCTTCTGCGATAGGTATTGCTTCTTTAAGATTTACCTCAGGTTCATCAGCAGGGGATCTAATAAAGCCATACAATCTTGAAATATGTTCTTTTATCAAATCTTCTGCTAGCTTAGCTTCATGGAACAATCCAGGAGAAACATCATCAATGGCAGTAATAGTTCCTGGTGTTACTAGGGCCCAGTCATCTCCACTAACCTTAAATTTAGCTGGACTTGACACCCCATAGTTTCCACCTTCAGTTTTCACTTCAAAAACACTATGAATTTTTAGCTTAGTGGGTATACTTCCATCCAACACTACCTTAAAGTTAGGCAAAGCAATATACTCCTTTTCATTAAGAGGAAATCCAAAAAAATCATCAAAGTTATGGCTTGAGGCAAATTCTGGTTTTGCTTTACCATCACGTAGCTTCTCCAAATATTTCTCTCCCATCTTTAATCCAAAACTTTTCATAATTTGCTCATATCTTGACAGGAATATCTCCTGGCTCACTGGCATTTCTCCTACGAATGACTTGTAACTACGCAGCATTGTATCAGGATTTGCCTTATCCCTTCTCGCAGAATTATATCTTTGAACAAACTCCAAGGCTGCCGGAGTAAGCTCTTTAACAGTCACTTCTCTGTTTGGGTCACCAGGATCGCCATACAATCTCTTTCCATCATCTGGTGATGGAAAGGTTTCATCACCAGCAAAAGCCCATAATGGCGCTTTGCTCAATATCATTCCATTTGTTTCCCCTCTAAACTGATGGTCGCAATTCGGAATTATTTCCAATTTTCTCTTTTTGGCAGCTGTTGCAACATCATAAAATTTTTGTCCTGCATCTGATCCAACTTCATCATCCTCAGCCCCTATAGCTATGTATACTTCTCCTTCGAATCCGCTTAATCCTGCCTGTATAACATCTCTTCCAGCATCTCCAGATGGAGCCAGGAGCAGTATTTTTTTAACTTGAGGATAATCTGAACAAACAGCAGCAATTACACTTGCGCCTGCTGAGAATCCCATTAGATATAATGTAGGAGATTCTGAACCGCAAATCTCTTCTGAATGTTCCAAAGCGTATTCTATAAGCCTTTTAAAGTTATTAATCATTGAATTTGGATAATCACTGTGATCTTCATTACTCATTCTAACTACAGCGCCAATACCATTCTTAACAATTAAATCAGCTATCTTGCTATACTTTTTATTGTAACCATCAATACTTCCACCACTTCCAGGATAATTCAGTACAATAACATCTGATTCAGCAGGATGAATCTTTACCTGAAAGTCTTTAACAGTCACTTCCCTGATTGGCTGAGCAGCTTCTTGGCTTGCCTCTCCAGCGCCAGCTGCTGCTCCAACTTCTGCTGTTGCAATCGAAACCCGAGAAACATCTGTCCCGCATTTTTTACAAAACCTGCTTTCTGCAAACTCACCGCATTCAGGGCAATTTACTCCTTTTACTGCTACAATTGCCAAAGCATCCTTTCCACCGCCATAATAATCACACATTCCAACATCAACGCATATTACATTGCCTTTCTGTCGAATAAGATGATTCTTTGTATCAGCTGTGTGTCCCACTATTTGGGGAATTGCTTTGTCAGCAACTGGCGTTAAATCCTTCTTGAAATCAGCCCAGAAAATACCGGAATAATCGTCTGATCCCTTTCTACCTGCTGCCCAAAAGATTTCAGTTGAAAAACCACCATTATCATAATCTATACCTTCTTTAACATTATCAACTACTATCTTATTGAATTCATCTACTAAAGTTTGTATTTGCCTGTCTCTGGATAGTTTAGGCACTACACCTGCATGCACAACTATATATTCAATCTCATCACACCATACTGAAGTAGCTGCAACCAATTGGCCTTCTAAAATATCCTTTTTAATCTGGGGGGCAATAGCATTGCCAATTTCTATATCATGCACAAGCATCGCTATACTCTGAGGATCACGACCATAACTTAGATGAGCCCCTCCAACAAAACTTAATTCATGATTTCCAAGAAGCACTTCTACTTGATATTTTCCTGCTTGATCTTTTCCTGCCTGTTTTTGTAAACCAAGAACATACTCATATGTTTCTTTTGATTGTTTGCCTCTATCAATCAAGTCTCCTAAGAAAATCAAATGCCTGTCGCCTGGTATCCAGTTGCCATCTGTATCAACAAAACCAGATTCCTGCAGTATTTCCATTAATCTGTCTAACTGTCCATGAACATCAGGAACAATTAATGTTCTTATGTTTTTAATCTGCTCTTCTTTTAACCCACTAAGGTGTTTGAATTTAAGATTTTCAACAGCCTCTGGTTTTGCAGCTGTCTCAGCAGCTAGAGCATCTTCGTTCATAGTCATATGAACACTTCCAAATACAGTCACTTCACTTTTAACTATGACACCCTCATTATCTGAAACCCCCCATTTTTCAAATTGCACAATCGCACCCTTATCCTTATTTCTCACACCCTCTTCATACAGAATTCTAGCAACAGCAGAATCACCAAATCGACTATGAACAATGCCAAAAAAAGTGTATGGCATTGCTAATTTTTTCGCTTCTACAGACCCTTCTGGAGCAGGCTTAAACAGTTCCATTTCTGCTGGTTTTAAACCATAAATACCTAATGCTTCAGTAAATATCTTCCTTGCAGTCTTTACAGAAGTTACTAATTGATCAAACAGTTTCTCAATCTTAAAATGCCTCCATAAGTCATCTACAACAGAAGACATTGCCTTTTTTTCTTCTTCTGGAGTCTTGACGCCAAATTGAATCCCCTCATACCTTTTCAAAAGGGGAATAACGTACTTTGATAACATCTGCTCAGCACCCATGATATATTTTGTGATACGATTACTACTATAACTATGATATATGAAGATTTCAACATCATTAGATACAAATGTCCTTTTACTGTATTTGCCTTTTCCGTCTTCTTCTCTTAACTCATTGTCCTTCACTCTTTCCATATCCCGTACACAATTGCTAATAACCCGTAAGCCCATATGAGGACCCCCGTAATTACTTATTATTTCACGTACCAAATCAAGGTACAACTGTTCATAACTTACTTCTCTTCTTGAACTCCCTTCATATACTTCTTTTACTCTTCCAGACAGCTCTCCCTTCAGTCTTCTGGATAATCCGCAAAGAATACTGCTAATTTCACATCCCCTCTCTAGCTCTTTTTCAAGCTCTATAATGCGAGCCATATACTGCTCATGCAGATCTTTATCAGCTGTTGTTGGTACGCCCTCTCCAGCGCCAGCTGCTGCCACTTCACGTCCAGCAGCAGCCTGTAGTACACTCTCAGGA
Source organism: uncultured Methanosarcinales archaeon (assembly GCA_964583885.1). GTDB lineage: Archaea > Nanobdellota > Nanobdellia > Woesearchaeales > CAZOXR01 > CAZOXR01. The sequence goes on from CAZOXR010000008.1 coordinate 6,669, forward strand.
TAAAACATAACAACAACAATAGAGACATTATCTGTTGTACCTTCACTTATAGCAAAATTTTTTAAACTTCCTGCAACTGCCTCTGGACCTAAGCCAGTTTCTACATGCCCTTTCATATACTCTGCTGCTTCTTCATCACTAACAACATCCCACAAACCATTAGAGGCAATGATTACACCTACAACATCATCTGTTATTTTGAACTCTCTTGTATGCGGATTTGAAATCACACCATCATCACCAAGCTTACGACCACGACTAAGCTCTTCTTCTCCTTCTTTTTTTACCAGCACAATCCTTGTATCTCCTGCATTCGCGCAATACAAAGTATTTCCATCAAAAAATATATTGGCAGCTGTTGTACTTGCAGTTGTGCCTTTAATACTGTCATCAGCTATATCATCAGGTTCTCCATTCTCATCAAGGTTTCCCTTAATTGCATTATCTAAGCGCTCATAGCTTGCTTTAAAAGCCTCACTAACAGGCGATTCGTTACCCTTCATCTCTGATAAGTACCAATCAAAAACACCCCATCCCTTTCTAGCTGCAAAATTAGCTGCTTCACTTCCACCATGACCATCATACACCCCTGCAAAGAGCCCGTATGGTTGCGGAAGCATGCAAGTAACATCTTCCATAGAACTTCTAATACCTCGTGTCTCAGCTTTACCACATTTATATCCAAAGCCTGTTGGTTTTGTTGCAACCACCACACCACCAAGAGTGATCTTCCCTGGAGTTTTAAACTCCCATGTATCATCATCTTTCTTATGGAATACAGCAGCTTTCTCAACTGTAAATTCATCATACCCCCCTTTTTCTTTATCATAACCTTCAATACCAAAAACCTCCTTGAATTTCAGCACCATATATGCAAAACCATTTATGGACTTACATTCTAAACTTGGAACAACCATGTAATTACTATCTCCTATTGGATAAGCTGAGTGATAGGGATATTCACTAATGCTTCTATATTCGCATTCTTCTGAACTATTCGCTAATCTCTCTGCCCAATTTCCAACACCAAACGTCTCTAACTGATTACCCCACATTTTATTAAATTCAAATTCACTTGTTCCTTTTTCACGGGCAGCATTATGCATCTTAACAAACTTTTTTTCAACAACCTCTACTTTGAATGCCTCAACCTCCCTCAGCAGCTCAGCAACGATCTCTCTTGCACCACTCTCATCACCTGCTTCCAAAGCTTTAACTAAATCAATTCCCCTCATTGCCAACTCCCTATTGCCAGCCTGAGCAAGATAACTTGGAATAACATAAGCTTCTTTTACAGCTTCAGTAATATTATCAAGATTAGCTTCAACACTCTGCAGACCTTTTTTCGCTTCTTCTAAATGCTCTTCTTTAGGAATCTTCTTCACCCCATGACTCAATTAGTTCAGTCAGTTCCAGTTGAATCTCCACTATGGAGGAAAGTATGTTTATCTTGTCAGGATCCCCAATGTGCATACCCATAACCTCATCAGGTATCTGGAATATCTGTTTTACACCAAATAACATCCTCCTAGCTCTTTCTATATCATTAAGGTACTCCTCACCACTGCCTAACTTCCTGCTAACTTCAGTAAATAATGCTGTGCTTTCTCTTACCAGGCCTCTACCCTCTTCTTCATCTTCATCCAATAAATAAATGTTCACTCCACCAGCAAATGTATACACATCTGTCTTGACTATCTCATTACCTTCATTATCTAGCATCCCAAGTACCTTGAATTCAATAATAGCATTCCTTCTATGGTATCTGACTTTATTATCGTATAGAACTTTGCTAATATAATCCTGGCCAAATAGTTTAGTGAGTCCCGGAAACTTTATAGGACCAAATCTATCTTCTCTCTTATCTTCTGGAAAATCCTCAAAAAGTTGTGTATCTACAGGTGTTAACCCTACTAAAGCCATCAACTCAATCACAACACTCTTTGCTCCTAATGCTGCGTTCAGTATGTCATCTTCTAATCCTTTCATTTTAAAATCCTTCCGTAATTGTTCAACAACTGACGCAAATACTGCTTTTTCTTCGTCACTATACTTTTTTTCCCAGTGTCCCTGGTACATCTTTAAGAGAGGAAAAGCATACTTAGTTAACATCTGGTCTGCAACTAGTATAGTTGTAAGCCTGTCAGAAATCGATGCAATTTGAGCCTTAGCATCAGCTGCAAACCCTTTTTTTGTACTTGACCATTCCCCTTCAAGAGATTTAGTTAGTGTTTCACGACATACATCCCACGCAATATCTTTTGATAAGCCAACAACATCAAAACATATTTTGACTGCATATCCAGGCAACTTTAAGTATTCTGATTCATAATCCTTTTCATCTCCTTCAAATCCAATCTCTCCTCTTTTATGCTCCAAATTACTAATAGCCTCTCTAACGTCAACTCCTCTCTTTAAGGCAGCTTCCAGATCTCCTATTTTAGCAATTAACTGATCATAAAGCGCTTTATCTGATTCTGCACCCCCCTTCCCCTCTAATTCTGTCAAAGCATCATTCAATATCTTTTTTTCTTCCTCCCTTTGCAAAGTGGCTTCAACTATTCCATGAGCAGCAGCAAAATCTCCTGCTTCAGCCTTTTTTGCCATCTCTATAAGGGCATCCTGCTGCTCCTGCGGCACAAAGACAAGTCCACGAACAATTCGCTCTTCCTTTGGCAAGGAAACAAGAAGACCACCACTCGCTTCAAAGCATTTAGCTATATCATAGTTAGGACCACTATGACCATACAAAAAGTTCCATGCGATTAAACTCATAATTTTAAGCCTGACCAATAAGATTACTGCTCCCTTAAGCATCTCTTTTTCATCCTCTTCAAGAAATCTCTGTTCATCTACCTCTCCAAGAAGCTCAAAACCCATAACACCCCTATGCCCCAATATAAATATTAAACGCTCAAAAAATTCAATCTGCTCAGGGCTAAACAACCCCCTATGCGCTCCAATATATTCTTTTACATCTTCATACCTATCATCAGCATCAAATTCCTGCTGGTTTATCATAACCACTGCAAAATATATCACCACTCTTGAATATGATTGTATGACCATCCCGAAATACTTCAGGTCCAGCCTTATGACTTCAACCAAACGACCAAACCTGCCAAGATATCTATTCCATCTGTCGCGCTGGTCACCCTCAGGATTCCGCATCTCTCCAAACATTGGCAGATAGATTCTCTCCAGATACTCCTGCTCCCTTTTCATCTGAGCCATCATCCTTTCCCACCAACCTTCCCATGGGAGCTGTTTATCTTCAGGGACTTTAGCATCCTCCCTGTACTTTCTCATTGCCGCATTAATTTCTTCTTCCTCTGACATTATCTTTTTGTTTATCTTAATAACACCATAGATTAATCCAGCCAACTCTTCAATCTCTTCAGGTTTCTCCAGCTTTTTTTTGCCTTTTTGACTTTCATCAAAATACGGATGGGCAATAAGCTTGTGTATAGCTGATTCTCCTTGGTCTTCTCCTTTCTCAGCTTCTTCTAACTCCCTGAATATCTCTACCTTTGAGCGGAAGTCAGTATTTAGCCTGATAATTACGTCATTCATTTTTTGTTAAGGTCTTCTCCTCTCTTATGCACCTCGCTCATTTCTGATGATATCCCTTGGCTTTCACTGGCGTGCTCGTCTAGTTCACCAGATAGCCTTTCCAGCTCATCTTCTTCAGGAGCAGGAGGAATATCATCTGGTGCAGTATCTTCATCCGCAGGCAGAACAGAAATCGCCTTTTCCAATTTTTCTAACTCTTCAGAAAACATCTCTTTGAATACATCCTCTGACATAACCTGTCTTGCTGCTTTAATCCTCCCCCTCTTTAAAGCGTCAAAAAACCTGCTTATAAGCGCTCTTTCATCTGTAGTTTTAGTTATGCTTACTGCAAAACCCTCAGCCAAACGCAATTCATTATGCTCAATAGAACTAATCATTTTCTGCTTTCTTTCACTTAGGTTTCCGCCAGCAATATAAGCACAGAGCTTACGAAGATAATTTAATGATCTATGTAGGAGCCTTTTGGTAATATCCTTAACCTGCGGTTCACTTATTTCAGAGCCAGACGCTCCTTCCAGTATTTTCACCTCTTGCCTGACAAGTTTCTGTAAAGCAGTATAGTACTTACTAATATCAACTATATCGCAGTTATATTTCAAAGATAATATCCTCTTGTCTTCTTCTACAATATTTGGAAAATAAGTCTTGTACTCAGAAGGCTGCGTAGTTACACTCCCAACTAATTGATTTTTCTTTTCATGGATATCAACTAATTCCCTAATAAAATCCGAAGTCATATTTCCTCCTTATTTCTCATGATGGCGGTATATCTGGGAGATCAATACCATCCGCCTTCTTTAGTTCTGCTTCTATGTCTATAGGCGCAGCAGCAGGTTTTTCAGCCTCAGCAGGTGTTTCAGCAGCAGTCGCAGCAGCTTTAGGTTTTTCAGTCTCAGCAGCAGCCGCTCCAGATAGTGGTTTAAGAATGCCTTTTTTTATTAATGTATATTTGTCTAGCCTTAGCTCAATAAATGCTGGCTTTTCTACTTCAGCGTTTTGACCAGGTTCTGAAGCACCTTCTGGCAAATCAAATAGGAGACTAAATCCCAAATCATTATAATCCTGTTCTTCAATGTTAATACGAAGTTCTGGCACTGCAAAGGAATTCCAATCAGAATCCCTAAAAGCCCAAAACTCACCTACATTATCTTCCCAGACAAACACAGTGTCTTCCGGTTCAAAATCTTCCGCTGTTTTTCCACCTTCCAACCTTTCTTTGACCCTCTTAGAAGGCTTAATATTCATGCAGGCATGATTAATCTTAAACTCTCTCATATCCCCTTCACCCTTCTGGATCTTGTTGTATTCATCAATAATATTTTGTACCTCTGGGCTGAGTGTTTCAGAAGCAGGCGCAGCAGGAGAAGGTTTTTCAGTCTCAGCAGCAGGCTCTACATCAATACCATAATAATGCTTAATCAGCGCATTTCTTTTATCTTCAGTTAGCATCTTTGGCCGATTTCCATGAGTGCCTACTATCAATAATCCTTTTTTACCGACATCCTGCTCAATCTCATTAAGTATTTCAGTTACTTTATACTCTCCAGCCTCTTCTTTGGCAAAAGCAGGCATTACCATGACAAAAAATATGTCGTTAGTCACAGTTACATTCAAATCAGAATCTCTTGGTAGATATCCGTATGAGTCTAATCCTACATGTCCTTCTGGGTCATATAGATAAAATATCTTGTCTAAAACAAGCATTTTAAGCGTTTCCTTAGTCATATAACAATTAAAAGGTATTATTACTGGGAAATCCGAAGCAATTTCTGAGATATCATATTTCTCCTCATGATCTAGCCAATTTCCTTTCTCAAGAATCAATGGAAGTTCAGGATGGTTGCCCCTGTTCTTAACTCTAACTTCCCCCCATCTAAACTTTTGATACTCATCTGAATTTGGATTATCAGGATCATGCCTTTGATTATAAGCATTCGCAACCTTTAATCCTTCTCTTAGACGTTTTTTAGTTAATTCAATTCCTTCAGAAGCAGGCGCAGCAGGAGAAGGTTTTTCAAGCTCAGCAGGTGTTTCAGCAGCAGCCTCTTCAGGCGCAACCACTCCAGAAGCAACATCCTCAGTTGCTATAATCTTAATAACAATCACTTTAAAAGGTCCATTAGCTGTCTTTGCAAGTTCCTGCGCAACTTTATCTGGATCATCCTCTGCTCTTGCAATCTCAGCCATCTCATCTACATCTTTTCCTTCCCAAAACCCGCTGCTGGCAATTATTATACAATCATCATCAACAGATAAGTGATATCGCTTATTATCTGGAAATGAGCTAACAGCCCCATCATAGGTTTCCTTACCTAAAGACCTGGATACAGAGCTTCCTTTTTTCCCTGCTCCAAGTTCTTTTATAACCCATGAGCCATTAGATTCAACAACCTTGTTTCCTGCTCTCTCACGCTCCTTCTTATCATCGAATGTGTGCTTACTAGGTTCAGATGCCCTGCCATCTTTTCCAACAAATAATATCTGTGTGTCGCCTGCATTGCCATAAACAACACGCTCACCTGCAATAAACACATTAGCAGCTGTTGTCCTACCATTAAGGGTTTTAGAAATCTCTCCGTAAGTTTTCCAAAATATTTCACTAGACGCTCCTCTAACATTCTTATAGTAGTCTACTCCATTTTCCATTAATCTTGTTTTATACAGCTCAGGCAGCTCTTCTGATGCAGTAAGAGACACACCATCTCCCAAAAGATTGTCATAAACACCGACAAAAATCTCGTTGTTTCCAAGAAAATTATTATCTACTGCAGTGACTACATCATCAGAACCCTCACTAGAAAATTCAGCTATCTTAAAGCTAAATTCTGGAGAAGGCACTCCAAGCTTAATTTCACCTCGCTCTATTAATTCCCATGATTCTTTATCTTTTGAGCTGAATTTAGCAGGCTTCACAACCTCAAAATCCTCGTATTTTTCTCCCCTCTTAAAACCAGGTATATTAAATACCTTCTTGAATTGCAAAACATCATATTCATAATCCCCTATTCTTTCTATGCCACGTTCATTAACACTAAAATAAGTACCATACCAGCCTTCTTTAAATTCAGGAACAACAAGCCACTCATCATTGCCTATTGCATAGGCTAGATAAGCGTCCTTTTGTTTACCATTCCACTTTTTAAAAATAGGGTCAATCTCTTCTGATAAAGCCTGTCTTATCTCCACTTCATTTTCAACACAGAGGCCTTGGTTTGGACTAAACATAATCTTGAATCGCCCTTCTTCTCTCCAATCTTCTCTTGCAGCATTATACCTTCCAACAAACCCTTCAACTGGTGGAGGTCCAACAAACTTTACTTTCCCTTTTACGCAAGATTTCCAGTCCAGCTCTTTATCATTCCCTTTAAATCTTGCTGGCCTTTCAATTATCACATGTGTATATCTCTCACTTGGGTCATATTCATCCCACTCAAAAATCCTGTCAAAGGCATAGTTTTTACAAAGACGGTCTAATGGAATTTCAGCTATCAAATCAAACGCAGGCACAACAGCATAACCAGTATAGTATTCAGGATCACTACCCCTATTAATGTCTGCACCATAATACATTGGATTGAAACTCCGTTTAATAATTGGATCAACCCCTTGCTTTAGTTTATCAGAATTTTCAACCATGAACTCTTTAGCATGATGCTTTGACTTAAAACCAGATTCATTGGCATCATCTTCTCCTCTAACCACCTTATTGTAATATTCTACCATCCTTTTTTCTTCAAATGTGAGTTCTCTTTCAGCAACAGGCAAACCAGAAACTGCTTTTTCTAACGCCTTGATCTCAGCACCAATAAATATACCCCCAACTCCAGTGGATGCAGATCGTTTTGCTGCTTCAGTGTCTGTTCCTAACAGTGTAATAAAATCTATTAGCTGCCTACCTTCTTCCACATTAAAATAGCTTCCTGTTGATACAAAGCTCTTAGCTAGCTCAAACTCACTATGCTCAATACACTTAATCATCCTTAGCTTTATTTCATCCCTGTTTCTACCCCGCATATACGACAGGACCGACTCAAAATACTCATGCGTCTTTTCTAATACGTTTTCTACAACAAGCTTAACCTGGCTTTCTTCAACCTCTTCAGTCAAACCAGCAAACCCATCAAGGATTACAGCTTCTGCTTTAAGCATCCCTTGCAAACTAGCATATAGGTCACTTGCATTAGCTATAGTGTATCCATAATCCATGCCCACAATATCACGGTCTAGCTTTGCTATCTCTCTAAAGCTGTCTTTAAAATCAGAAGGGTCGCTTACAATTGTTGAACTAAAGAGATCTCTTTCTATGTGGATGCCATTTAATTTTTCTAAAAATTCAAAATTAGCTGTTTCTGCCATTATTCCACTTTCTCTTCTCCAGGAAGTTTAGCAGCATTTGCTGCTACTTCACCAAACATTGCAACAGCTGCCATTAAACCCTCCTTTCTTAACACATCCATGGTTGAATCCATTTTTTATTCTTTTTTTCTAATCTTAAGCTTTAGATTCTGCTCCAGCAACAACAGGAAGTTACATGCTCTCAGCATAAAACATAATCACAACAACAGCGACATTATCTGTTGCGCCTTTTTTTATAGCAAGATCTTTTAAAGCTTCTGCAGCCTGATGCGGCGGCTGATTTCCATCATTATGCGCTGCATCTGCATCTAATCCGCTTTTTGCATATCTTCTCACACAACTGGCTGCTTCACTATTTTCTACCACATCCCAAAGACCATTGCAGGCAACTATTACAGCTAAATCACCACCAGTTATAGTGCACCCTGTTGTATATGGCTCTGAAATCGCCTCTTCTCCTGATCTTTTTACTAACACAACCCTTGTACCACCAATATTCGCGCAAAACAAAGCACTACCATCAAAATATATGTTAGTAGCTGTTGCGCCCGATTCTACTTGCCTTTTAATCAATCCATAATACAATTCTTCGTAAGTTTCTTCAAAAGCCTGGCTAGCTGGTACTTTTGGCTTGTCCCTTATATCAAGATATTTATCCTCAAAAATACTCAACTCTTTAGCATTCACAATCTCAGCTGCTTCTATTCTACCATGACCCCCATAAACCGCTGCAAAAATTTTCTTGTTTTTGATTGTAATGCTTATAGAATCTTCCATTGAAATTCCAGGGTCTTGCGTACAAGCTGTTCCTTCTTTAAAACATAATAGGGCATCATCCCCTGACCCTCCTGTAATTTCCCTCAATCTCTTCAGATGCCTCTCACCTACTTCAGCAAGCTGATCCCCTAAATCAACATACCTTTGTAATTCTGGATGCAAGCCACCCTCTTCATGCTCACCTGCTCCTTCCATGGCTTTCAATATACTTGCTGCACTTTGTTCAGGCTCAGCAGCAGCCGCTCCAGATAGGGGTTTAAGCTTGCCTTTTTCGGTTTTGGTGTATTCTCTTCCGTCTTTCGTGAATCTGGCTGGTCTCTCTACTTCAAAATTTTTACCTGGAGCTTTACCATCTGGTGTAAAAAATACCAACTTCATACCCCAATATTCATAAGATTCATCATCAATGTCAAAGTCTAATTTTGGAAGTACAATATATTCACTATCTAGCTTAAAAGCCCAACAATTCCCTTCACTGCCTTCACGGGATTCAACAAACACAACATCAATCTCGTCTTCATCAAATACGTTTTTCATACGCTCCCAGGTACCCAATGTAATCTCAATACTTTTGGCACCATAGTTTGTTTCAAAATCACTTTCACTCATTTCCTTCTCCCCTCTCTTAATCTCGTTATACTCATCAATAATTTTCTGAGCAGCAGCAGGCAAAGCAGGATATTGGCTTTGAGTTTCAGGCGACATTCTTAACTCTCTTACCTGTCTCCTAAGATGTTGCGTAACTGAGCCAGCAAGTTCCGTACTTGCGTCAGTAAGCTTTTGTAAGTCTCCCATCCAATCACTATCTTCAGAAGGCTCAACCCCCTGTAAATTAGAAACTGCCCTTTCTAACGCCTTGATCTCAGCGCCAACAAACACACCTCCAACACCAGATGGTATAGAACGTTTTGCTGTTTCAGTCTCTGTTGCCAACCCTTTAAAAAAAGTCAATAGACTGATCTGTTCTTCAGGAGCAAAGCCACCCTCTGTTTCTGTAAGACCAATTGTTGTTGCAAGACCACTAGCTAAAACAAACTCACTATGCTCAATACACTTAATCATCCTTAGCTTTACTTCATCCCTGTTTCTTCCCCTCATATACAACAGGACTGACTCAAAATACTCATGCGTCTTTTCTAATACGTTTTCTACAACAAGCTTAACCTGGCTTTCTTCAACCTCTTCAGTCAAACCAGCAAACCCATCAAGGATTACAGCTTCTGCTTTAAGCATCCCTTGCAAACTAGCATATAGGTCACTTGCATTAGCTATAGTGTATCCATAATCCATGCCCACAATATCACGGTCTAGCTTTGCTATCTCTCTAAAGCTGTCTTTAAAATCAGAAGGGTCGCTTACAATTGTTGAACTAAAGAGATCTCTTTCTATGTGGATGCCATTTAATTTTTCTAAAAATTCAAAATTAGCTGTTTCTGCCATTATTCCACTTTCTCTTCTCCAGGAAGTTTAGCAGCATTTTCTAATGCTTCCTAAAACCCAGTAAAAGCTGCATCAAATCATTCAAGTTCACTGTTCCTCTACTACTTGTTGTTATCTTTAACTTTCTCTTCTTCAGGAATTTTAGCAGCATTGTTCGCTATTTCACCAAACCTTGCAACAGCGTCCATTAAATCATCAACTCCCATCATCATCACCCTCTTCCACTTTCTCGTCTTCAGGAACTTCAGCAGCCGTTTTTGATATTTTCTCAAACGCCGCCATAGCTGCCGTTAAATCACTCAAACTCACTGTTCCAGCAGGAGCAGCCGCAGGAGCCGCAGCTGGAGCAGCCGCAGGAGCCGCAGCTGGAGCAACCGGAGCAGCCGCAGGAGCCGCAGCTGGAGCAACCGGAGCAGCCGCAGGAGCCGCAGCTGGAGCAACCGGAGCAGCCGCAGGAGCTGCAGCTGGAGCAGCACCAGTTACACCAGGATGACTTCCTCCTCCTTTCTGTAGTCTAACCTGAGCAACATCTGGCACATGTAAACCAGCACTTGCCGGGCCTCCGCCTTGCCCTGCTGCACCTAGATTAGAATACTCTCCCTTAAGCCTTTCAAGGATTCCAATAGCTGTCAGTATAGAAGACAAACGATCTCTTTGCTGATGAACCCTTAAATATAATGATCCATCTCCTGATTCGTCATGTACAATAGTGCCCTCTGCGTTTTCCACTCCCAAAAGCAGCTTTTTTTCCTTTTCAAAAATTTCTTTTAATGAATCTTCTCCTACACCAACAAGATCCTTCCATTTTTCATACTTCACTTTTTTCAGGAATTGCTCTAGTACTTTACGGCTAGTCAATTGTTCTACTGACACCCCAACTTTTTTTTCTTCTTTTACAAAGTTATGGAAATATTTGGCTATCTTTCTTTTGATATCCAGCAATACACCCTCGCCTCCAGAATACAATCCATAAAATGCTTCGATTATTTCCTTTGCTGCCATATCATATTCATTATAATCCGCTTCGTTCTTACCGCTAAGCTTGCTCTCGAATATTT
>CAZOXR010000009.1:0-17179 GCA_964583885.1 uncultured Methanosarcinales archaeon
TGATGGTTCATACTCAGCCAAAATTAACAACTATTGGGAAAAAGAAACCAGAGTTATTTGAGATATCTTTAGGCGGAAATAAAGAAGAGAAACTAAAATATGCAAAAGAAAAGCTTGGCAAGGAGATAAATATAGATGAAATTTTTAAGGAAGGCCAGCAGATAGATATTCATTCTATAACAAAGGCAAAAGGTTTTCAGGGACCTGTCAAAAGGTTCGGAATTGGGTTAAGAAGCCACAAGTCTGAGAAAGTAAGAAGAGGGCCTGGCTCATTAGGCGGATGGAAAGGCCATGGGCATTTTATGTACAGGGTGGCTCATGCAGGAAGGATGGGGTATCATCAAAGAACAGAATACAATAAAGGGTTGTTAAAGATAGGAAAAAAAGCTGAAGAAATAAATGTAAAGGGCGGTTTTCTGCGTTATGGCTTAATAAAAAATCATTATATCCTGATAAAAGGTTCTGTTGGTGGCAGCTCAAAAAGGCTTATAAGGCTTAATCTTGCTTTAAGGCCAAACAAGAAAATACCACTAGAAGCTCCATCAATCAGCTATATAAGTTTGGAGTCCAAACAATAAAATGAAAGTAACCATATATGATACAACAAAGAGAGAAATTGGCAAAAAAGAATTGCCAGAGCAGTTTAATGAAGATGTAAGGCCTGATTTAATAAAAAGGGCGGTTTTAGTCATAAGGAATAATAAAAGGCAGAATTATGGAGCAAAAAAGGAAGCAGGGAAAAGGTCTTCTGTAAGGGTATCAAAAAGAAGAAAGGATTATAGAGGAAGTTATGGTTTTGGAATATCAAGAGTGCCAAGAAAGGTATTAAGCGGAAGGGGGAGACGATTGAACTGGCAGGGCGCTTTTGCACCAGGAACAGTTGGTGGAAGAAGAGCACACCCTCCAAAAGCAGAAAAGATATTGGTTAAAAAAATAAACAAGAAAGAAAGGAGAAAGGCTATACGAAGCGCTATGTCTGCTACAGTTTTAGCAGACCTTGTTAAGAAAAGAGGGCATAGTATTCCGGATGGTTATCCTTTTATTGTTGAATCCGAGATGGAATCCGCAAGCAAAATAAAAGAGACCCTTGGAATCTTGAACAAATTAGGCTTTAGCAAGGAGTTAGATAGGGTTGTTAAAAGAAAAATCAGAAGTGGAAAAGGTAAAATGAGGAGCAGAAAATATGTTACTAAAAAAAGTCTTTTAATGGTTGTTTCAAAAGAATGTAAATTAATTAATGCTTTAAAGAATATTCCTGGTGTGGATATTGTAGAAGTTAAAAATCTAAATGTAGATCTGCTTGCGCCTGGTGCAAATCTAGGAAGATTGGTTTTATGGACAGATAAAGCAATTGAGATTTTAGAAAAAGAAAGATTATTTTTGAACTAAAATGGTAATTAAAAAACAGAAAAAGATGATAGAGCCATATAAGGTAATCAAGTATCCATTATCCACTGAAAAATCTATTAGGTTGATGGAAGCTGAGAATAAATTGATTTTTGTGGTAGATAAAAAAGCAGATAAAAAAGAGATAAAGAAGGCAATAGAAAGTATGTTTAAAGCCAAGGTTAATAAGGTTAGTACTTTTATCTCACCAGACGGAAAAAAAAGAGCATATATCAAATTTTCAGATGAAACGCCAGCTATTGATATTGCCACGCAGCTAGGCTTAATGTAGGTGAATGTAAATGGGAAAAAACCTAATTCAGCAAAAGAGAGGAAAAGGAAGCCCAACATACAGGGCACCTAGTTTTAGGTATAGGGGCAGAGCAAAATATACCGGATATTCAAAAAAGGAAATGAATGGTGTGGTTATTGATATTTTACATTGTCAGGGGCACAGCGCACCATTAGCTAAAGTTAAGTATGATAATGGAGATGAGGTATTAGTTCAGGCACCAGAGGAAATAAAAGTAGGGGATACTATTTCAAATGGAGAAAATGTTGATATTAAAACAGGAAATGTTTTGCCTTTAAAGAATATTCCAGAGGGTGTTGCTATTTATAATATAGAGAGCAACCAAGGTGATGGTGGAAAATTTGCGAGAGCTTCAGGGGCATCTGCAAAGATTGTAACAAAAATGAAGGATAAGGTGGTTGTTTTATTGCCTTCTAATAAAAGAAAGATATTCAGGCCTGAATGCAGAGCAATGATTGGTGTTGTTGCAGCTGGTGGAAGGCTGGAAAAACCGCTTTTGAAAGCAGGTACAAGACATTATAAGATGCTGTCAAAAAATAAGCTTTATCCAGTTGTCAGTGGAACATCAATGAATGCCTTGTCTCACCCATTTGGAGGAAGTAGCTCTCATATGAAAGGAAGACCTACACAAGCATCAAGAAATTCCCCTCCGGGAAGGAAGGTTGGCAAGATTGCTCCTAAGAGAACAGGAAGGAAATAAAAAATGGCAAAAAAAGAATTTATGTATAAAGGGAAACGATTGGATGAACTAAAAAAGATGAGTTTGAATGAGTTTGCAGAGCTGGTTCCGGCAAGACAAAGAAGAAGCCTAAAAAGAGGCCTAACTATACAACAAAAGATTTTATTGGAGAATATAAAAAAGGGCAAAAAAAATATAGAAACTCATTGCAGGGATATGATAATAATACCTGAAATGATTGGGATAATCATTAAGATCCATAATGGCAAGCAATTTGTAACTATAACCACAGAAAACGAGATGCTTGGCCATTATCTTGGTGAATTTGCTTTGACAAGAAAAAAGGTAGATCATAGTGCTCCAGGAATAGGCGCTACAAGATCAAGTGCTAGTTTATCCGTAAGGTAAAATGGAAAACAAAGAGAGCAAGGAAAATACTGCAACGGTTAATGCTAGATTATTGCCCATCTCAACAAAACACGCAATAGAGATATGCAACTTTATAAGGGGCAGAAAGGTAGAGAATGCAAAAAAAATGCTTGAGGAAGTGACAAAACAAGAGATTGCTGTACCTTTCAAAAGATTCAACAAGGACAGAGGGCATAAAAGAAAGATTGGACCAGGAAGATATCCAATAAAAGCATCAAAAGAGTTTATTGGGCTATTAGAATCTGTAAATGCAAATGCTCAATTTAAAGGCCTAAACACATCTAATATGATAATAAAAAAGATATGCGCAAATAAAGCAAGCAGCTCATGGCATTTTGGCAGGAAAAGAAGAAGAAAAATGAAGAGAACAAATATTGAGCTAGTTGTGGAAGAAGGCAGGAAAAAAACAAAGGAAAAAGGCGAAGAGGTAATAAAAAAAACCAGCAAAAAGGCAGGCACTAAAGAACAAAAAACAAAGGAGACTGATGCTAAAAAATGATTGAAAGGAAATTTATTAAGCAAAACATAAAGGAAGCGCAAATCCAGGAATTTATTGCAAAGAATGTGAGGAATGCTGGCCATAGCCATACAAAAATGCAAAAAACTCCACTTGGAGAGAAGATAATAATACATTCCTCAAGACCTGGGCTTATAGTTGGAAAAAAAGGCCAGAATATTAAGCAGCTAACAAAAACGCTGAAGAAAAAATTTGAGTTAGAGAACCCGCAAATAGAGATTAGCGAAGTTGAAAACCAAAATCTTGATGCAAATATAATTGCAGAAAGGATAGCAGACTCTTTGGAGAGATTTGGCACTACAAAATTTAAGGGAATTGGCCATAAGGTTATGGGCAACATTATACAGGCTGGCGCTTTAGGTGTAGAAATCATAATAAGCGGAAAGATTCCAAGTGCAAGAGCAAAGTCGTGGAGGTTTTATTCAGGTTATTTAAAAAAATGCGGTGATATTGCACTAACTGGTATAAGAAGGTCTACTATAAATGCAAAATTAAAGACAGGAATTGTCGGGATTAAGGTTTCAATAATGCCTCCAGACATTAAATTGCCTGATAATATAAAGATTATGGAAGAAAAAATGGAAGTTGTTGAAGAGGTTAAAGATGTGATTAAAGAGAAAGAAATAGATAAGGAAAAGGAAGAGAAGAAGAAAACCAAAAAAGCAGAAAAAAATGTAAAGAAGGAGAAGAAAAATGGCACTGAAAATTAAGGAAATAAGAAGTATGCCAAAAGAAGACCTGAAAAATAGGTTAGATGAGCTTAAAAAAGAATTAATCAAGTTGAATGCTCAGATTGCTACTGGGACAGCACCAAAAAGTCCTAGTCAGCTTAAACAGATAAAAAAGACCGTTGCCAGGATTTTGACGGTTCTTGAAACAAAGGAGAGTGAGAAATGAGCGAGATTTGCTCCATGTGTGGTTTACCCAAAGAACTTTGCGTTTGTGAAACAATAGCAAAGGAAAGCCAAGAGATTAAAGTGTATACTGAGAAGAAAAAATTCAACAGAGTTTACACAATAATAGAAGGCATTGATGAAAAAGAGATTGACATGAAGGACTTAATTAAAAGGTTGAAGAACAAATTTGCGTGCGGAGGCACAATAAAAGAAGGAAGAGTTGAGCTGCAAGGCAACCATAAACAGAAAGCCAAAGAGATCTTGGTTCAGATGGGGTTTGCACCAGAAACAATAAAAGTCAAATAAAAAAATGGATTCGGAAAAATTGGTAAGAGGCGAATTGATAGGTCTTGGTGTAAATGTCGCTGGAAAAAATATTAACGGAAAAATAATAGATGAAACAAAAAATAGTATTTTGATAGAATCAAAAAATGGCAGAAAAATGATTATGAAAAAGAATAATCAGCTTGAGTTCATTTTGTTAGATGAAAGAATAATTATTGATGGCAAACAGCTGGTTTTAAGACCAGAGGAAAGAATTAAGAAAGGATGAATTAAATGAAAGAAACCAAAAAAATTCCAAAACAAAAATGTGATGATAAGAACTGTCCTTTTCATGGCAGTCTAAAATTCAGGGGCAGGATTTTTAGAGGCGTAGTTATATCATCTAAGATGCACAAAACCGTGACTGTTGAATGGTCTTGGAGATATTATCTGCCTAAGTATGAAAGATATGAGAATAGAAGGACAAGAATAAAGGCACATAATCCAAAATGTATTGATGCTAAAGAAGGAGACATAGTTAAGATTAGCGAGTGTAGGTCTTTGAGTAAAACAAAAAATTTCGTTGTAATTGAGAAAATAGGAAAGGAGAAATTATTTGAGGAAAAGAAGGAAGCAATAGAAGAATCCAAGTATAAGAAAAAAGAAGAGAAAACGGAAGATAAAAAAGAAGAAGTTAAGGTGAGATGAGATGCAACCATTGAAAGCAAAGATCACAAAGGCATTGCCAGTTGGAACAGAAATAGGAACATGTGATAATTCGGGAGCTAATGTAATTAGGGTATTTACAGTTATGGGATATAAAAGTGTTAAAGGGAAACTGCCTGCAGCAGGAGTTGCTGATTTGGTAATGGCTTCTGTTAAGAGGGGAAGACCTGATATGAGAAAACAAGTAGTGTATGCTGTGATTGTTAGACAAAAAAAAGAATATAGAAGAGCAGATGGCACAAGGATTAAGTTTGAGGATAACTCTGCTGTTGTTTTAAAGGATTACAAAGGAACTCCTAAAGGAACCATATTCAAAGGGCCTATTGCTAAAGAAGCATGTGATAGGTGGCCAAATATAGCAAAGGTTGCTAAAATAATTGTGTAGGTAAAAATGAAAAAGAAATTTTCCATAGAATGGAAAAAAAGCAAGAAGGCAAGAAAACAGCGCAAGTATAGATATAATGCTCCATTACATATGAAACAAAAATTTATCCATTCGCATCTTTCAAAAGAGCTTAGAAAAAAATATGGAAGAAGGAATATCGGCCTAAGAAAAGGTGATAAAGTGGTGGTTATTAGGGGGCAGTTTAAAAAACATGCAGGGAAGATAGACATGGTTGATTTGAAAGAGTGTAAGGCGTATTTAACAGGTATTGAAATAACTAAGAAGGATGGCACAAAAACAACAAGGCCCATAGATCCTTCTAATTTGATTATTACTGAGTTAAACACTGATGATAAAATGAGGGACAAAATACTAAAACGGAAGGGTTGAAAAATGGTCAGAAATCATTTAAAGAGATTGGCGGTGCCGAGGGTATGGCCTATAAAAAGGAAAGAGAATACATTTATTGTAAAACCGAATCCAGGTGCGCATTCATTAAAATTAGGCATGTCCTTGGGTGTTTTTATTAGAGATATCCTTAAATATGCTAAAACAACAAAAGAAGTGAAAAAGATTCTGCAAAATAAGGATATCCTTGTTGATGGCATCAGAAGAAAAGAGCATAGGTTTATTGTTGGTTTGATGGATGTTATTTCAATTCCTGAATTAAAAAAATATTATAGAGTTATATTGGACAAAAAAGGAAAAATTGTATTGATAGATATCAAGAAAGATGATGCATCTATAAAGCCCTGCAGGATTACGGGCAAGAATAAGGTTAAAGGTAAAGTCCAGCTTAATCTTTTTGATGGTAGGAATATTCTAGTTGATAAGGATGATTATAAAGTAAATGACACCATAATAATCTCTTTGCCAACGCAGGAAATAAAGAAGTGTATTAAATTAGATAAGAAAGGAACCGTTTTCCTCATAGGGGGAAAACATGTTGGAGAAACCGGGATAGTTGAAGACATAATAGCTGATAAAATAAGATACAAGAGCAAGGATGGTGTTTTTGAAACACTTAAGAGATATGCTTTTGCTATAGGAAAAGAAAAACCAGAGATTAAACTAGAAAAATGAATGCAATGAAAGAGATAAAAATAGAAAAAATAACATTAAACAATGGTGCTGGTAAAGATCAGGCTAAATTAGAAAAAGGAATAATGTTGTTAAAGAACATTACTGGCCTTGTTCCAGTTAAAACATTCAGTAAAAAAAGGATACCTGAATGGGGCTTGAGGGTTGGATTACCCATAGGCTGTAAAATAACATTGAGGGGGGGGAAAGCAATAGAATTGTTGAAAAGGTTATTTGGTGCGGTAGATAACAAACTTAGTGAGAAACAGTTTGATAATGAAGGAAATATTGCTTTTGGCATTCGTGAATATATAGATATACCAGATGTTAAATATGATCCAAAAATCGGTGTTGTGGGTTTAGAGGTTTGTATTACACTTGAAAGAGCTGGTTTTAGTATAAAGAGAAGAGCAGCAAAAAAGAAAAAAATCCCTTCAAGACATAAGATAAGTAAAAAAGATTCCATTGAGTTTATACAAAAAAAGTTCGATATTAATGTAGGTGAGAAATAAAAATGGGGTATAGTAATCATAAAAAGGTTTTCAAGCAGCTTAAGGCGAAGCCTGCTAAGCTTAAAAAATTTTTGAAGCATAATGCTCCAAAAAAAAGGAGCTGTGGCATTAATATTAAGAGGTGTGAAAGATGTGGCAGAACAAGAGCGCACATAAGTAAATATGGCCTACATCTTTGCAGGCAATGCTTCAGAGAAGTGGCAGTAGATATAGGTTTTAAAAAATACAACTAGGTTAAGGTGAAAAAATGTTAAATGATCCATTATCAAATGCTTTGTCAATTATATTGAACAATGAAAGGATAGGAAAACATGAATGTTTGATAAAGCCAGTATCAAAATTGATAAAAGATATATTGGGGGTAATGAAAGACAACCTTTACATTGGCAGTATTAATGAAATTGAGGATGGAAAGGGCGGTATGATTAGAATTTCATTATTAAACAATATTAACAAATGCGGTGCTATTAAACCAAGGCATTCCATAAAAAAAGAGGAGTTTGAAAAGTTTGAGAAAAGGTATTTACCAGCAAAGGATATGGGATTATTAATTATTTCAACTCCTGCTGGTGTTATGACGCATATTGAAGCAAAAAAGAAAGGGCATGGTGGCAGGTTGCTTGCTTATTGTTATTAACTATTAAAATGGAAAAGAAAATCAAAAACAAAAAACAGAAGAAAACGACTGAAATAATAAAGATTCCAAAAGGTATTGAAGTGAAGATAGAAAAAGATATTGTAATTGTCAAAGGCTCAAAAGGAGAGATAAAAAGACAGTTCAGGTATAAACAGATTAAGCTGAATTTAGATGATGATCAAATAAAGATCAGCTCTAAGAAGAATACTAAAAGAGAAAAAACCATAATTGGAACATTAAAAGCCCATATTAAAAACATGATCAAAGGAGTAAATGAACCCCACAAGTATGTGCTAAAGATATGTTCTGGACATTTTCCAGTGAATGTCTCTGTAAGCGAAAATGAGATTATTGTTAAAAATTTTTTAGGTGAAAAAATACCCAGGATTTTGAAATTAAAAGAAGGTGTTAATGTTAAGGTAGATGGAGACATTATCATTATTGAAAGCGTTGATAAAAAGCTTGCTGGCCAGGTATCAGCAGATATTGAACAGCTAACCAAAAGGAGAAACTATGATACAAGAATTTTTCAAGATGGTATTTATATCACAAATAAGGATGGAAAGCAGATAAAATGAAAGTGTTATTGGAAGAAAGGAAAAGAGTAAAGAGCAAGAAGCCTGTTTTTATTAGGCAGGATGCCCATAAAAAAGCTGAAATAGGCTGGAAATGGAGAAGGCCGAAAGGAAGACATTCAAAAATGAGATTAAAGAAAAAAGGATATAGAAGATGTGTTGAAATTGGATGGGGTTCATCAAAAAAAATAAAAAATTGTGATAGAAGTGGTTTGAGAATAAGGTTGGTTTCCCATATAAAAGAACTTGATTATATAAATCCAAAGGAAGAAGGAATTATTATTAGTAAAAAGATTGGACTAAAAAAGAAAATCCCATTATTAAAAAAAGCAGAGGAAATAAAAATTACTGTTTTGAGTATCAAGGATGTTGATAAATATCTAAAAGAAGCTGAAGAGAAAATTAACAAAAGAAAAGAGAAGAGAATGATGATTAAGAAAGAGAAGGATAAAAAGGAAAAGGAGCTTAAAAAGAAGAAAGAAAGAGAGGAGGGTATAGAGAAAGTAATGAGTGACGAAGAAAAAAAGGAAGAGGAGAAAACGGAAAAAGATAAAACATTAACAAAGAAGGTATAAAAATGAAATTAGATAATCAAAAAAAGATAGCTGCACAGATATTAAAATGCTCTAGAAAAAGGATTTGGATAGATCCAAGCAGATTAAGTGACATCAAAGAATCTATAACTAAGGTGGACATAAGGTTGCTGATTAAAGAGGGAATAATTATAAAAAAACAAGCAAAAGGCGTTTCAAGAGTAAGAGCGAGAAAGATATTGGGGCAAAAAAGAAAGGGCAGACAAAAAGGGCATGGATCAAGAAAAGGCAAAAGAACATCAAGACTATATAAAAAAAGAAAGTGGATCAACAAAATAAGAGCACAAAGAATTTTGATGAATGAATTAAGGGATAAAAAGAAGATTAGCAAAAAGGGGTATCGTGATTTATATGTAAAAGCAAAAGGAGGATTTTTCAGAAGCAAAAGGCATATTGTGCTGTTTATAAAAGAACAAGGATTAGAAAAATGAAGAAAAGCAATGCAGGTACACTTCAATTAAGAAGGAAGAAAGAAGGTAAGACTAATTACAGAAAAAGACTAAAGATGTTGATGTCTAGTAGGCTAAGACTTGTAATTAGAAGATCATTGGATAACATATCTGCACAGATTGCAGAGTACCATCCAGAAGGGGATAAGGTAATTACCTGTGCACATTCAATAGAACTTAAAAAATTTGGATGGAAACAAACAGGCGGAAATATACCCTCTGCTTATCTTGTTGGACTCTTGATAGGAAAAAAAGCAAAAGAAAAAGGAATTAAAGAGGTTATTGTGGATATGGGATTGCACAAGCCTGTAAAAGGCTCCAGAATTTATGCTTTATTAAAGGGGGCTTTAGATAGTGGCTTGAATGTTCCCTGTTCTCCTGATATCCTACCAAATGATGAAAGAATTAAAGGTATACATATAGTAAAATATGCTTCATTGCTGATGAAAGATGAAGAAGTATACAAAAAGAGGTTTAGCAGTTATATTAAGAATAACTTAAAGCCTAATGAATTCGACAGGTATTTTGATGATGTTAAAAAAAAGATTGTTGGTGAGAAATGATGGCAGAGGAAGAAAAAGGCGAAATAAAAAAAGAAGATGTTGAGGATGTAGAGAAAACAGTAGTCAGGGAAATAAAAGACAAAAAAGCTTTTGACAAAGAAGCGTGGAAACCAAGAACAATTATTGGCAAAAAGGTTAAAAGTGGGGAAATAACCGACATAGATGCAATACTAGATAACGGCCTAAAAATATTAGAGTCAGAAATTGTTGATGTGTTATTGCCTAATCTAGAAACAGATCTTTTGCTTATCGGACAATCAAAAGGAAAATTTGGTGGTGGACAAAGAAGGGTTTTTAAACAGACACAGAAAAAAACACAAGAAGGTAATAAACCAAAATTTGCTACTTTTGCTATTGTTGGAAGCAAGGATAGTCATGTTGGTATAGGCTATGGTAAATCAAAAGAAACTGTGCCTGCAAGAGAAAAGGCAATAAGAAATGCAAAATTGAATATAATGAAGATTATTAGGGGGTGTGGTTCTTGGCAATGTGGTTGTAAACAACCACATACAATCCCGTTTGGCGTTCAGGGAAAATGCGGTTCTGTCATCATAAGGTTAATGCCTGCTCCAAAAGGAACTGGTTTGTGTGTAGAATCAGAATGTAGAAAAATATTGGATTTCGCAGGAATAAAAGATGTCTGGAGCAAAACAAGAGGCCAAACAGGCAGCAAAACCAACCTGATTCATGCATGTATTGATGCATTAAAAAAATTGATTGCGATGAAAATGCCACAAAAATGTTTTTCAGAGTTAGGTATTGTAGAGGGAAGAATAAAGAAAATGAGTGTTGAAAATGAGTGAAAATCAAAAAAAGATAGTTGTGATAAGAATAAAAGGTTTGGTAAATATCAGGAAAACTATAGAAGATACACTTGATATGCTGAGACTTTACAGAAAGAACTATTGTGTTGTTTTGGAAAATAAACCAGAGGTTGTTGGTATGCTTAAAAAAGTCAAAGATTATATTACGTGGGGAGAGATAGATGATGATACATTAAAATTATTGATTGATAAAAGAGGGGAAAAAGACAAGAAATTTTTTAGATTACAGCCTCCACGAAAAGGATTTGAAAGAAAAGGAATAAAAAAGGCGTTTAGCGTTGGCGGGGCATTGGGTTATAGGGGCGATAAAATAAATGATTTGATAAAAAGGATGATATAAATGGTAGTTTATAAAAGAAAAAAGAAAAGCAGGCAGAGAGGGGGCTGGACCCATGGATGGGGCTCAAAAAAGAAGCATAGAGGAGCTGGAAATAGGGGTGGCAGAGGAATGGCTGGCACCGGAAAAAGAGCAGATACACGCAAACCATCGATATGGAAAGAAAGATATTTCGGAAAGAAGGGATTCGTAAAAAAAGGAGCTGTAAAGGAAGTTAGGCCATTGAATATTGTTTATCTTGAAGAAAATTTTAATAGGTTGTTGAAGGATAAAATAATCTCAAAAGAAGGGGATGCTTATGTTGTTGATATTTCAAGATTGGATCATAATAAACTTTTAGGTAACGGAAAAGTCACAAGAAAATACAAGATAAAGACAGAGTATGCTTCTAAAAGTATTGTTGAAGAGATTAAAAAAATGGGTGGAGAAGTTATATTAGATAAGAAGGTTGAATAAAGATGTCTTTATGGGATGCTATTCTGATGAATCTGCCTGAGGTGGCCAGTCCTACTCAGAAAAGGCTTTCATTTAAGGAGAAATTAAAGTGGACCAGCATTATCCTAGTGATATTTTTTGTGTTAGGCTTACTGCCTTTGTTTGGACTTGGAGCTAATGCATTGTCACAGTTTGAATATCTTTCTATTATATTGGCTGCTCAATTCGGCTCAATAATCTCTTTAGGTATAGGCCCAATTGTTACTTCATCTATTGTACTGCAGTTGTTAAATGGTTCTGGCTTGTTAAAGTTTGATTTGACAAGCAGTGAGGGCAAAAAAAGATTTCAGGGAACGCAAAAAATATTATCGATATTTTTCATTATATTTGAAGCAATAATTTATGTATTTATGGGTGGTTTGTCTCCTGAAGGATTTAGCGCAAAGGTTGTTGCTGGAACCCCCATATTTTTCCAGTTTCAGATGCTGCTTGTTTTTCAGCTGTTTTTAGGCGGTATAATGATTCTGTTTATGGATGAAGTAGTTAGTAAGTGGGGTTTTGGCTCTGGAATCAGCTTGTTTATTGCTGCTGGTGTTTCACAAAGTATATTTGTTCAGGCATTTAATTGGCTGCCTGGACCGACAGGTTTAGCAGGGGTTACATACAGCGCAGGAGCAGTACCTGCATTATTTCAAAGCCTGGCAGCAGGTGATCCAACCACTGCCATAATCAAAATTGCTGCTTTACTAACAACTGTTCTTGTTTTTGTTATGGCTGTTTATGCGCAGGCAATGAAAGTAGAGATTCCACTAAGCTTTGGAAGGATACGTGGCCATGGAATAAGGTGGCCATTGGCTTTTATATACACAAGCAATATTCCAGTTATATTGGTTGCAGCTTTAATGGCAAATATGCAGCTATGGGGGAGATTATTACAGAATTGGTTTGGGCCAAACTGGTTTGGTGTATTTAGTGAAGGTACTGGCCAAATCACAGGGGGTTTTGTTTATTGGATCCAGAGCCCTAATGTAGTCTATAATATTATCACTGGTTCATTATCATCACACCACATGATACAATCCTCAGTATATATGTTATTTATGGTTGTTGGTGCTGTTATTTTCAGTATTTTTTGGGTTCAGACAGCTGGAATGGACGCCAGAAGCCAGGCAAAACAGATGATGTCTTCTGGCCTGCAGATACCAGGATTTAGAAAGGATGAGCGCGTTTTAGAAAGATTATTAAACAGATATATTTGGCCATTAACAGTTATGGGCGGTATAGCTGTAGGTATATTGGCTGCTACTGCTGACCTTACAGGGGCTTTATCAAGAGGAACAGGTATATTGCTGGCAGTTATGATTGTTTATAAGCTGTATGAAGAGATTGCACAGCAGCATATGGTGGACATGAATCCCATGATGAGAAAGTTTATAGGTGGTGCTTAAATGTCATTTTTGGACCCAATATTTAATCCGTTGCTGAAATTGCCTATTTTTTGGGGCATTGTGGTAATTTCGTTTTTGATAGCTTTGATTATTATCATAATCTATAAGTTTACGACAAACCAGAATTTAATGAAGCAGCTTAAAGAAGAGATGAAAGAATTTCAGAAACAGATGAAAGAACTCAGGCAACATCCTGAAGAAATGATGAAGGTTCAGAAAAAGTCTATGCAGACAAATATGAAATACATGAGCCACTCAATGAGGTCTACGCTTATAACATTCATTCCAATAATACTTATATTTGGGTGGATGACTGCTCATTTTGCTTATGAGCCAATTATGCCTGGCCAGGAATTCACAACAACTGCTGTTTTTAAAGAAGGAAATGGTAAGGAAATTGAATTGATTGTTCCTGAAGGCATGAGCATAGAAGGGGATGCTGTTAAAAAGATAGAAGATAGTAATGTTGTGTGGGTTCTGAAAGGAGAAGCAGGAGAGTATTTACTGGAGTATAAATTTAATGAAGTAAGCTATACAAAAGAGGTTTTAATAACT
Organism: uncultured Methanosarcinales archaeon; assembly: GCA_964583885.1. Taxonomy (GTDB): domain Archaea; phylum Nanobdellota; class Nanobdellia; order Woesearchaeales; family CAZOXR01; genus CAZOXR01. The sequence continues at coordinate 13,604 of CAZOXR010000009.1, forward strand.
GATGACAAGGCTTATAAAGAGCCAATTAAAAAAATAAAAAACAGCCAGCTAAAGAGCCTGGAGATAGGCAATAAGAAAATGAAGCCGATGCATGGCACGCCTTTGCAATATATTCCTTGGATTGGTAATTTTGGTTGGTTAGGGGCGTATATCATATTTTCAATTATTTTCAGTATAGGCTTAAGAAAATTATTTAAGGTGTATTAAAATGCCAGAACCACGATACAGATCAAGGTCATTAAGGAAAATCTATAAGAAGACACCAGGTGGAAAGACAGTAGTGCATTATAAAAAGAGAAAGCCATCAAAAGCGAAATGCGGCAGATGCGGCAGTTTGCTTAAGGGCGTTGTAAGAGAGAGGCCTTACAAGATGATGAAGATGTGCAAAACAAAGAAAAGACCTGAAAGACCATACGCTGGTGTTTTATGTTCAGGATGTTTAAGGAAGTTAATGATAGAAAAAGCAAGAAAAGGTTAAAAAATGATTGAGATTGGAAGATTATGCTTAAAGATTGCTGGTAGAGAAGCTGGCAGGAAATGTGTTATTGTAGATGTTATTGATAAGAATTATGTTATGATAGATGGGCAGGTAAGAAGAAAAAAATGCAATGTTTTTCATTTAGAGCCATTAGACAAGAAAATTGAATTAAAGAAGAATGCTTCTCATTCTGAGGTTGTTGATGAATTCAAGAAATTAAAGATAGAGATTAAAGAAACAAAAAAGAAAGAGAAAAAAGAAAAGCCAAAGAAAGTAAGAGGAAAGAAAAAGGTTAAGGTTGAAGAAAAATCAAAAGGAAAAGCAGAGAAGAAAAAAGCAACTAAGAAAGAGAAAGTCAAGAAGAAGACTAAGAAAAAAGAAGATATTGAAAGCAAGCTAGAAAAATAGTTCAGTCAGGTTTAGTTCTAAAGCAGCAACAGGCATGTTTAAATCAAAATTAGTTAAAACTTCGGGGCTTATCTCTCCAATATAGCCTACCTTCTTGTTATTTGAAACAATTCTTGCAACTCTTCCTTCAATGAATGAGGGATGTTCTGCGTCTTCAAGTGAATATTTTTTGTCAATCTGGCTGAATAAGTAGTCTAAGATTTGCTTAATTTTTGTGTAATCTGCTTTTTCATTGCATAATAAAACTGCTAAACGGTCATTTTCAACAACACCTGTTTCAGAGTTTCCTTTTTTAAAGATAGTTCCAATATCAAATATATTTTGAGGATATTCATTATGCTTGTTTTCCATAAGGACTTTTAACAGGCATGGAATGACCCATGCTCTTAGACAATTATCCTCTGTTTTTGTATCCATTGCTTCGATCAGGCTAAGGTTGCAATTAGTTTTTTTGCACTGAATATCTTTATTAGAAAGGTGATAGGTATAACATTCCAATAATCCCATTCCAACAAGAATATGTGAAATCTTATTCTTAAAGATTTCAAATGAATCTTCTTCTCCAACTGTAAAGAAGTCAGGCAGTTTTTCTTCAAAATTCTCATATCCATAAGCAATTGCAATATCCTCCACAAGATCGATCTGATGCAAAACATCAACACGGTAAGCAGGAATTAGTGCTTTTTTATTTTTATAGGCATAGCCCAAGGTATTTTTTGATGTCTTTTTCTTTAAAATCCATTCCTAATAACTTATTGACATATCGAATATCCACCTTTATGGTTGTTGGTTTTAAATCTGGAGTGGTTATCTTCTTTTTTCCATAAGATAATTCCATTGAATAAATCTTGGCACCCATATCAGCTAATGTTGTTACAAGGATGTTAAGGCATTGCTGCTGAACTTTGAAATCAAAACCAGAGCACTCGATAAAGACATCTTTTGTTTTTTCTGTTATTTTTCCAGTCAGATGAGAATTGATTATTGGAGGCATTGAGAGTATATGGTTATTTGAATCGATGAAAATAGGATATTTGTCTTTTCCTTCCAATAGATTAGCATATTCTCTTCCTGCTTTGTGCCTGGATAATATTTGCTTTCCATTCATGATCTTAGAAGATTCCAATGGCCTGAATTTGATTTCTTCTGGTTTTAATGCCCTATAGTAGATAGGTGTCTTTATTGTTTCAAACGGATATATTCCAATTGCGCATCTCTTTCTGTTTCTTCCAAAACCAATATGAAGTTTTTCCTGTATTTGTATTATCTCTTTTATCTTCTCATCATTAAAATGAATGCCTTTAACTATTGCGCATGATGTATAAGGCCTTATATCCTTAACAGAATTTTCTATTATCACTTTTTCCTTGGATTTGTTTATATTGTATTTCCTAACTCCTGTCTTTGCTCCAATAAAAGAACTGAATGCCCTTGCAAAGCCCTGCTCAGAAAGCATATCCGGTCTGTTAGGGAAGATTTCTACTTCAATCTCTTTTCCGTCTATTTTCTCGAGATCTGTTCCAAGCATGCTGATCCTGTCTTTTAGTTTGTCAATTGGCAGTTTCTTTCCAACTAATTTCTCAAAAACATTCTTGTTTAAGGTTATATTTGGCATTTTATCTCATCCATGATTTCGCTTCTCTTAACTTTTTCAAATCATTCTTGTAAAGGTCTCTCATATCCTTGATCTTGTAAAAATCCATTATAATCCTGTCAAAACCAGGTCCCCATGCCAAGACAGGAATATCTTTTCCTAACAAAGGAACTACAACTTCTGGCCTGAATATCCCTGTTCCTCCAAGTTCAATCCATTTCTTGTGTGTTGGGTGAAAAACATCAATCTCAAGGCTCATTTCAGTATAAGGAAAATAAGCAGGCCTGTACCTTGCTTTTTCAAATCCAAGTCTTCTGAAAAATTCCCTAAGGAAACCAATATGGTGCCTGAAATTTACATCTTCTCCTACAACTATCCCTTCAAACTGGTTGAACTCAAAAAGATGGGACCAGTCTAAGGTTTCATTTCTAAAACATCTTCCAATTGCAAAAAATTTAGCTGGAAGCTCTGATTTTTTTATTTTTGCCAGTGTTCTTGCTGATAAAACAGTTGTATGAGTTCTTAGCACATTTTTTCTTGCTTCTTTTTCACGCCATTTGTATTGCCAGCCAGTGCTTCCTGCAATACCTTTTTCATGCGCCTGCTTGACTTTGTTAACTAAAATTTTATCAGGCAGTTTACCAAATTCGGGGTCGTTTATGTAGAACGTGTCCTGCAATTCCCTCACAGGATGGTCTTGCGCAGTAAATAAAGAATCGAAGTTCCAAAAAGAGGTTTGCAGTATTGGTCCTTTCATCTCCTTGAAACCAAAACTGACCATTAGTTTTCTGATATAATCAATTGAGTCCCTGACAAAATGCCTTTTTCCACCATAAATTTTAGGGACGTTTATTTTTAGATCATAACCCCTGAATTTTTTATTTTTCCACGAGCCGGTTTTAAGCATAGTTGGTGTTAATGCGTCTATAATTCCTTTTACATCTATTTTTGAAAATATTATCTTTTTTCCAAACTCTGTAAGCTCTGCTTTTTTAAGTTTTGATAAAGAGATTTTTATGATTTCTTTTCTTTTTTTTAGATTTTCTAAAGCGAATTTTTCTTCGTCTTTTAATTCTTTAATTTCAACAGGAAAATG
>CAZOXR010000010.1:0-16232 GCA_964583885.1 uncultured Methanosarcinales archaeon
GAAGAAGCTCTCATGAACTATGTTAGGAGAAATGGATGTGGAGTAAATAGGTATCAAAGGTCAGTTGCTGGCTTATCAGTAGATGGAAGAACCGGATATAAAATTGATAGAGTATGGAACCATTATCAAAAGGATTACGTTCTCAGAATTACTGAATTTAGTGGAATAGATCCAGATTCGGCAGAATCAAAAAGACTAACTCCTTTAGCTGGATGGGATGCACTTGAACGAGATCAAAGAGCAGCATATGACAGAATGGCATCACTTGCCCAGGAACAAAGGGAAGTGTTAAGAACTGAGCAAAGAGATTGGGCAGAAGTAAGTTATGAAGGCTGGTCATTTCCTGTTGATATTGTTAGAGGCTATGGTGTTTCCTATAAAGATATGATTGAATACAAACCTGGTGATGGTCTTGATTTAGATGTTAGGATAAATCAGGACGTATCAGCTCCCAGTGAACAAAGTGATTTTGATGGTCACGGAGAATTCAGAGATTCTCAGAGACGTGCAGAGTTTAATACCCTCCATGGGAATCAACCGTGGGATGTTGATTTTGACCAAGCTAGGCGAGAACAAGATTACACCAGGACATTAAAGAGGATTGTATTAGATCTTATGCCCCCTACAGAACAAAGCGCCATCTCACAGCCTAAATCACACTATACTTAACCAAATTCAGATTCTCCTCAACTTTCATTAAATCCTTATAAAACTGCTCTGCATAATATAATGAAAGCTCGTATGCATCTTTTTTTCCTATCCTGCCATTAGCTATGTATTCTTTTCGTCTTGCATACTTCAATATCTTATCTGACATTGATTCTTTGTTTTCAATCATATCACCTATTGGCTTTATAAGTTTATTGTAGCTTTTAGGAGTTACTGATTTTGCAAAATTGAAGAAACGCCTTGCATAATTGTACATCTCTTTCTTGCCATAGCCTTTGTATGCGCTCCATAACTGAAGTTTATTCCTTACATAAGAATGTGGTGGGATAAATAAAATTCCATTCTCAAGCTTAAATGCTTCACTTACTCCAAAATCTGTTGGCAAGACTTCAATGAATTCCCTTTGGATCTTTTTCAAGCAGGATTTATAAAGAATAGCTATAGCAAATATTATTGAAAGAAAATTCATATCCATGCTTCTCTGCTCAAGTGTACCGTGCTTATTAAGCCTTAAGGCATTCCAGCCAATATCAAGTTTTGAATAATAAATCTTATTTATATCAGCCCCTGGATCTACTTTTTTCATTAGTTGTTTCCATCTTAACACCCTTCTTTTCTGGCTGTCCATAAGATCTGTCAGTGTTTGTTTATAAGGTGGCAAAGCACCAAACTGCTGTAATTTTGTATAAAGGCCTTTGTCATATCTTAGTTTTCTTCCGCCCCTGTAAACCACGATTCTTGAGTCCTTTGCTAAGTTAACACCCCTAAAAAAAGGGGATGACTGCGCAAATAATGCTAAGACAGGATCAATTGCAACTCCAAAATTATAAGAACTGATTAATGTTCTGCTGAGCTTGCTGTTCATCATTAACCTTATGTTTTTTGTTTTTGTGTCAAAAACGCCTTTTGGCAAAGTGTAATGGCACTGGAATGCTGTGCAGTGATTAGCAATCTTAAACTTTTCTCTGCCAAGTATTTTTTCCTTTATCTTGTAGACTGGTGAATTTGTGACTTTTTCATTAAAATCTACCGGGTATGTTGAGAAAGGGTAAAGAAGAAACCCAAGCTTTTTTGCTGTTTCGTGAATTATTTCAACTGAATTTATTGTGTCTAATGCAGGATTAAAGGTTTCAACACCAGGATAACATCCAATCTCAATCATATTTTTTCCGGCTTCTTTGCCAATTGGAACTTTGTTGTTGGCTTTCTTTACGGCATCTATCATCTCCTGGGCTTTGTTCTGGATTCTGCCTTTATTATCAATAAGATGGAATTCCAGCTCAAACCCTACCTTTGACCTTTTCAGTGGCTTTCTTTTTCTTTTTTTATACTCTGGATTTATAAGAGCCAAATTTGTGCACCTCAATTCACAATCTTTACGGATTTGATGGGCTATATTAAGTTTTTGTTTTTGTGACAAAAGATTTATATTTTATAGAGTTTATGATATAGATAATGAATTTTAATCAAAGAGTCTGGAATTTGACTAAGAAAATACCAAAAGGTAAGGTAAGTACGTACAAGGAGATAGCTAAAAAGCTTGGAACAAAGGCGTACAGGGCTGTTGGCAGTGCTTTAAGGAAAAACCCCTATGCACCTGAAGTGCCATGTCATAGGGTTGTTAATAGCTCTGGTTTTGTTGGTGGGTTTAAAGGTAAAAAGTTTAGTAAAGAAAAAATAAGATTATTAAAAAAAGAAAGTATTGAGATAAAAAACAATAAAATCATAAATTTTAAGAAATATTTATTTAAATTCTAGCTATTTCTTTTTCTTCTTGACTTTCTTTATCTCTTTCTCTAGTTTAAGCTTTTCAAGCAATTCCTTGTACCTGTTTCTTATTGTGACTTCTGTTACACCAGCAACATCTGCTACTTCTCTCTGTGTTCTTTTTTCGCCATGGATTAATGCTGATACATATAATGCTGCAGCTGCTATTCCTGTTGGTCCTCTTCCGGAAGTAAGCTCTGCTTTTTGCGCTTTATCAAGAATCTCTATGCTCTTTGACTGAGTTTCTGCGCTTAGTTTTAATGCAGAAGCAAACCTTGCTATATAGTCAGCTGGATTTGATGGCAGTATTGTTATGCCTAGCTCTCTTGTTACAAACCTATAGGTTCTTCCTATTTCTTTTTTTTCAATGCCAGATGCTTCTGACAATTCATCCAGTGTTCTTGGAACATCATGACGCCTGCAGGCTGCATATAAAGCTCCTGCTACAACGCTTTCCATGCTTCTTCCTCTTACTAGTCCTCTCTGTACAGCTAGTGTATATATTCTGGCTGATTCTTCTTCAACTGATTTAGGAAGCTTTAAGTATGAAGAAACCCTTTTTAGCTCTGCTAATGCAAGCTTCAGGTTTCTTTCTATTGCTGTAGATATCCTGTATTGCCATTTTCTTAATCTAAAGAACTTATTCCTGTTTTTCCCGCCTAGTTTTAACAGGTCTGCTTTCTGGCCAACTTCAGTGCCTAATCCCTGATCATACTGGGTATAGGTCATTGGCGCTCCAGTTCTTCTCTTCTTGTCGCCATCAGCAGAATCAAACTCGCGCCATTCCTGCGTGAAATCAACCATCTTGTCTTCTATGACTAATCCGCAATCATTACAGACAATTTCTCCTTTTTCTCTGTTCCAGAATAAGTTTATTCCGCCGCATTCAGGACATTTTTTAACCATTTCCTTGGGCATTATATTTCACCAGTTAAAGAGGTTGGGATTAGAAAGCTAACCCAACACCCCCTATATGAATACAAATATTTATATATGGGAACATGGGAGGGTATTTAAATGTTTCGGTTGTTTCAGTCGAAAAGTTTATAATTAAGTGCGTGTATTATCATTGTATGGCAAAAAAAGACCCCATTCCAAAGGAATTGTTTAATATATTAGCTTGTCCTCTTTGCAAATCTGATTTAAAGTATAATAAAGCTAAAACAAAGCTTATTTGCGTTAAATGCGAGGCAAATTATCCTATTAGAGAAGGGATACCTGTTCTTATTCCTCCAAAGAAGAAATAAAGGAAAAATAGGTTAATTCTAAGATACTGAGTAAATAACCAATAAACAAAATCCAATAACAATTAACCAATAAAAATAACTAGGCTCCATCCGCATTTTGCCGAAGGCAAAATGCCAAATGGTCCTTGCGAATTTGCGTAGCAAATTCGCTTTTAAAAATGATTTATTTTTTTATTGATAAAAACTACATTGACAAATAATAAATTATATAAATACATCAAATTATTCCTTATCTTAAGCTGCGGTGGCGCAATCTGGTACCTGGCGAAGCGAAGCGAGCCTCGCAAGGCAGAAAACCGCGTGGGCCTTGAGAGCCCATTTCCTTCGGGATATCCCAGTTCAAATCTGGGCCGCAGCGTTTTTCATCAAAAACTTTATATACTCATATTACACCACTATTAGTTAGGGGGGTGTAGATGATATATTTTTCTAAAGAGCAGTTAGAGGAGTCAGAGAAAGGTACTGCTGTAAAAAAAGAGGAAAAGCTGAATGAGTTTAAGAGAATAAAAGAGAGATTTGCATTTATAACAGGAAAAAAAGAGAAAAGCCAGCAGGAATTTGACAAATACATGAATTCTTTGTATGACAGCGAAGCATGCAAATACAAGACTGGCATCAAGGAGATAGTTTCTTTGTGCAATAACACATTGTTTGAGTGCAAGTTCAGGAGCAGGGATAACTTTAATTTTAGAGGCAAGCTTAAGTTTGAATGCCAGAGAGAAAAGACACTAAGATTAAGAAAACTAGTATAATTATTTTACAGTAAAACAGCGTAACCCTTTCAGTAATTCCTTAGAATACTTTAGCTTTTGAGAACTTTCAGAATATATAGTAAACAGTTTTTCATTTTTCTTAACCTTGTCACCAACATGCCTATGGAGGTAAACACCAGAGCCTTTGTTTAAAGGAGCGCCAGAAATTCTTGCTATCTTTGATATAGCTAAATTGTTTATATCTTTGACTTTTCCATATTGGGTTGATTTTACAGTATAGCTATGCCTTCCTATCTTTATCTTTTCTGGCTTAATTCTTGGATTGCCATTTTGCTCTTTGATGATTTCCTGCAGTTTCTTATAGGCTTTGCCAGAATCAAGTATTTCAATAACCTTTTTCTTAGGATTCTTTATTCCAGCCATACTAAATATTTCAGCAGCCATATAGATGCATTTTCTTTCCAGGTCAAGAGGCCTTTTTTTATCTCTCTTCAAAAGCCATAAAACATCCCTTGCTTCTAATGCAGGCCCAATGCCATTACCTATTGGCTCTGAGCCTCGGGTGATTATTACCCTGACATGCTTCCTTAACATTCTTCCTATTTTTTCAAAATCATTCTTTAGCTTTAATGCGTCTTTTTTGGTCTTAACTTTGGCGTCTCGGCCAATAGGAATATCTATGAGTATATGCGTAGAACCTACAGAATGTTTTTTTGCCATTATGCTTGCCAGTAACTGTGACTCAGCATCTATGCCTAAAGGCCTTTCAACATTTATGAGCTTATCATCAGCTGGCGCAAGGTTTATTGCTCCACCCCAGACAATACAGCCATTTGTCTTTTTGACTATCTTTTTCATTTTTTTTGCTGGAAATGAAACCTCTGCCAGAACTTCCATTGTATCAGCTGTTCCAGAAGGGCTTGTTATTGATCTTGAAGAGGATTTTGGCATCAAAAGTCCAGCAGCAGCTATTATCGGCACTAAAACCATGGTTGTTCTGTTTGCCGGAATGCCGCCGATAGAATGCTTGTCAATCACAGGATATTTGTTGAATGTTAATATATCGCCATGGCCAGCCATCTCCTTTGTGAGATGTATAGTCTCATTAATATCTAAAGCATGTATATAACATGCTGCAACAAAATATGTCATTTCAATCTCACTTAGCTTGTTATGAACAATATCCCAAACTACCTGGCTGATCTCTTTTTTATTCAGTTTTTTGCCATCAAGCTTTTTTTTGATGTATGCCAATGACAATGGCTTTCTGGCTAATGTTATTCCTACTACATCTCCTTCTTTTAGATTTAAGGAGTTTATAGCTTCTTCAAACAGGCCTATTTTTCCCTGCGGCACTGCCTTAGGGCTTTCTGCTATATCCGCAACAACGGTTTCTATTCTTTTCCTATTTCTTATCTTAATCCTGTCTAAAGCGTGCAAATCAAGGAGCTGGGCATCTTTTTTATTCAGTATAGCTACTAATACTCCACCAGTAGCTATGTCCATATCCTTAACTCTAAGCCTCATTTTAAAGAACTAAGCAGCTTTTCTTCTTCGTAGATTCTTACCAAGGTCATAAAGATTGCCAATATAATTGGACCGATGATTAAACCAATAAAGCCAAACAATTTAAGGCCGCCAACTACACCTAATAAAACCAGTATTGGGTGTATTCTTGCTCTTTCGCCTATTATCTTTGGCCTTAGGAAATTGTCAATAGTTCCTATTATAAATGCGCCATACAATGCCAATAAGATGCCTTTTGTTATTAAGCTGTTATCAGCCTGCGACAAGCCAGATAATATCTGCAATAAGGCAACAGGCATCCATATGATTGGAGGGCCTACGAATGGTATAAGAGCAAAGAAAGCCATTGCAACACCCCACAGGATTGGAGAAGGGATTCCAAGAACAAAAAAACCAATTCCGCCAAGAGTTCCCTGTATTAGTGCTATTAATAATTGGCCATAGACAACTGCATAAAGAACATCACTGAATTGCTTGAATATAATTCCCTGGTGGGTGTGCTTGAATGGAAGCAGACTTTTGATTTTTTCAAACATATTTTTTCCATCCTTGAATAAATAAAACATAAGGAAGATTATGATAAATAAGTTTAACAGCAATACAGGCAATGAAAAAAGGAAAGTGGATGCATTGTCAATGATATAGGATGTTGTTCTTTGAATAGTGTCTTCTATATAAAATCTGTTTTGCGGGTCTGATATGACTTCCTTAAAAAAATCAGATACAGAGCATAATGGGTTTTCCTTAACACCACAATCAACGCCAAAAAGGTCTCCCTGAAGCACCTTTTGTTTTACTATGATATAGCTTACATATGCTTCTTTTGAGATGGCATTAAGAAAAAGTATCAGTGGTATTGTAATAACCAATATAACCAAGATTGATGCTGTAAACGCAGAGACGGTATTTTTCTTAAACAGCTTATTTATTTTCTTGTATACTGGATAAAAGATATAAGAGATTATTATTCCTGCAAGGACAGCGTTGATAAATGGCTTGACTATGAGGAAAACAAGCCATGCCACAAGGATTATCACTAAAAAAAAGATAAATTTTGAGTAAGGGTATGGTTTTTCTGCCATATTTGGTTTTATGGATGTGGATATATTTAAAGGTTATGTTGGTGTTAAGTAATGTTTTAGGTTCATTATAGAAAAAATGGGCCTGACCAGACTTCCGAGAGATATTAAATTGGTTATACCAATTTATGGCTTTTCTCAATTTCGAACTGGTGACCTTTGCCGAACCGAACTCAAAGAGTATGTCGAGGCAATGTCATCTGTGGAACTGGTTGTAACCAGTTGAGCCACTAGACTACAGGCCCTTGGCTTTAAGGATTTCAAATTTTGTATATAAAGATTGTGGTGATTATATCCAAACATTTTTATAATCGGTTTATAAAGGAATAACTATGCCTGAAAGCAAAGATATATCTCAAATAACTTTAGAAGAAACGTGGATGCTGAGATATTGGCACAATGTTTCTAACCTTATCAGGGAAGACATTGCATATATATGGACAGAAGATGCGCAGAAAGCACTTAAGGATATGAAAACAGAGGCAGGCAGAATATCTCTTCTTTTAAGAAGAATACATAGACGAAAGAGAGCTAAACTAATCAAATTAAACAAGAGAGATGAATATGATGGCAGACTTAAGGAGGAATTAAGTGATCTCAGGAAATTCATCCATGATCTTAACCGTCTAAAGGCAAAAGAGAAATGGGTCAGAATAATTGATGAAGAGATTCGCCAGATTATTGGAGAACTTGAAGCTGAAAAAGCTGATTTAAAGGCTATAAAAGAACAAACAGCAATAAGAGAGAAGACCAAAAGAATTGCTGCTTCTGCGATATACATCAGAAGATTCAGGGAATTGCAGAGCTTGGGGCTTAACACAACTAGGTACCATGCATTGGCTTTATTCTTTGTACGACATTGGGATAAGAGAAAGAGGTATTGGAATCCAGAGGATGTTAGACAGTTCCGATGTAGTGAATCTTACCTAATGTTCAGCAGAGGAATTCCAGCAATTGCAGACCTGATTAATGAGGAAAACTGGCCAGAACTTCTAAGACTAGCTAAAGGCATAGATAATCAGCATCGGGATGCAAAATACGAGACAATCGCTTATGCTCTTCCTTGCCTTAAAGACCTTATCAGAGAGATTGGTTTGAGCAAAGTAGTAGATGATTTAATCACGCTATCAACCTCTGGTTGGGGTGATACCCAATCTAAAAAAACATTTTTTGGTCGTAGCCTGCCATCTGTTAAAGATTTAATCAACAAAGATACTTGGCCAAGCCTTATTGAGATGGCAGAAGCAGATGGTGGCTTTCAACTTTTTTCCTATGGCTTGCCAGCTGTTAGGGATATTTTCAATCAAACAACATTGCCTGATTTGGTTAAACTTGCAAAGCAGGGAAAGAGCCACGCCATCATGCCCCTTTATTATGTTTTTAGTATGGGTCTGACTTCTGTTAAACATATTATCAATGAAAAGAGTTGGCCAGAGATTGTAGCTGGATTTGAGAAGTTAATAGAACTTAGAGATGCCGCTGTTTTCGAGCACACCTTACCTGCCATCAAAGGCATAATAACTGAAGAGAACTGGCTGGCAATTGTTCATGAGATTTGCGACATTCACAAGCAAAGCAAGGAAGCAACTACCTTTGATCATGCCCATATACACAAAGCATTCCGTTATGTCGCCAATATAGTTGACGATCAAACAAGACCACTAGTCTTTGATGAGTTATTGCAGACTTATCTGTTATTTGCGAAAAAAGAAAATCATTTTTATCATGGTGAACCAAAGTCATTCTATTTTGGGATTGCTGCTGTTGAATCTATTTTAACAAAAACTAATTTTCCATTAGTTTTTCAAGAATTACGAAAAGCAATAGAAAAATCTAATAAGCCAGCAACAGAATTCTCGATGCTTTATGTTATCAGGTATATCCTTACTGAACAAAACATTTCACAAATAATAGATGAAATGTTAACAGATGCTGATACTAGGAATTTCTATTCGTTCTTGCTTATTGTCCAACATTTAATCAATGATAAAACAGACTTGGAGGATTTAATCGCCTATTATAATCAAAACAGAGGCTTGTTTGCATGTGTAGTTATGAGTATCATGGAATCATTCTTAGAAATAGCCAGCTCAAAAAAAGATCTATTTGTTAGATTAGACAAGGTAGCTCGCCTGGCAAATGATCAAAGATATTATAGTGTCCAGGGGCTTGTTTCTCTTGGATTCCTATGCTGCCATGTTACTAATGCGTATGCAGGAGGGGCTGCAGGGGGTCATGAAAAAAAGCAAGACCCATTTCTAAATATTATAAATGATATAAGCAATGCTTTCAACTACAACCCAAGTGTTTCTGTAATAAAACCAGGAGGAGAGAGTTCTATTGTTGTTAGAGGAAAGATGGACGTAGGAGGATCTATTGGGGTGATTTATGATTATGGTTATCTTTATAAATCTTATATGGGAGATGCATGTACTCATGATGTAACAGACGAAAAAGCTGGAATATCTTACAGAAAAGGACCAAAAAAAGGTCAATCACCTGCATATGTAGCAAATTATTCAACAAACACATACAATGAGGTCCTTATAAGGAAATGGACTGTTGCTGGAATTTTTTATACAAAAGGCTGCAATCAGGAAGCTATTGACAGGCTCGAAGAGATCAGCAGAGAGATGTCTTACAAGGAATATGTTAATGGAGCTTATTGGTACAGAACCACAAAAGCAGAAGTCCAAAGAAGAATAGTCAAGGTTTTCCCGGTTTATGAAATTAACACTTCAGATAATTCGTGGAAAGTAGCCCATACACCCAAAGCACCAGAGGGATATGCTGAAGATGAACATTTGAAGATAATTCCATTTAGTCCAGAAAGGATCAGTGATATACGATACTCTGAAGCTGCTTAACACTAACTTCTTGTATATATTTATTCCATATCTTTTTCAGAAAACTTTATTAACCAACTAAATAATAATCAGTATATGGCAATTCAGGAGGTTAAGCCAAACATAAAGAAAGTATTTCTGACGAATGTTATAGAGATTGGTTCTGTAGCATTGTTATGATGTTCAAACATAGAACAATTTAAAGGAAAGATTTATATATAAGTTCATATATACCCTTATATAAGTATATATAGAAGGTGATAAAAATGCAAAATTTAGAAGTTATTCATTACCCGAACCTGAAAACTGTATTAATGGTAGAGAATGTGCTAAGAAAAGCTAATCAGCTTATGACCAGAGAACAGCTAAAAAAGAAATTGCCCACAAAAATAATGCATCAGACTTTGAATGTAATATTAAAATATTTAGAGGATAGTGGAAAAATATTAGATGGAAGAAAAGGTATATTATGGATATACAATCCAAGCCCAAAGCTAGATAAAGCAATAAAAGAGGGAGTTGAGTTATAATGTTTAAGGGAAAGCCTACAAAAGTGATTATTACTGGGAAAGGCAAAGAAGAATTTGATGATTTAAATAAAGTTGTTGGAGAAGAAATTGCCAAAGGAATTACAAGTAGCGACCATCAAACATTGCTTAACTCCATCAAGCAGAAGATTGAATTATTAAGAAATAATCCAGAATATGGAATCCATATTCCTAAAGATAGATTACCAAAAAATTATATTAGAGATTATGATGTCAATAATTTATGGAAAGTAAATCTCTCTGGTGCTTGGAGAATGATATATACCATAAAGGGCAGTGATGTTGAGATTATTTCCTTGATATTGGATATAATGGATCATAGAGATTATAATAAGAAGTTCAGGTACAAAAATAGGTAGGTTTTCTGTGGCTTACTAAATTTCATTATTCTTAGTTGTGATAGAAATTTTTTAGAGTTAAAAAAATATTTTAATATCCTTTTTCAGAAAACTTTATTAACCAACTAAATAATAATCAGTATATGGCAATTCAAGAGGTTAAGCCAAACATAAAGAAAGTATTCCTGATGAATATTATAGTGGTTGTTTCTTTGGCGTTGTTTATTGCTTTATTGGCTGTGATGTTTATCAGCATAATTGGTGTTGAATTTTTCAGTGAGATGCTAGGCATGTTCGGCCTTAGTACAGAGGTTAAGCTCTGGCATATCTTATCGTGGTTTATAGCGGCTATTGTAGTTGTTATGGCAGTTGTTTTATCTCTAAATTATGTCAATCTAGGCAATGTAAGGTATGAGTTTCAAAAAGATAAGATTGTTTATTATTTCTGTTTTGTGTTTGTTTTGATAGACAGCAAAGAGGTTCCTTACAATAATATCTCCAGAATAGGTTTTGGCTATGAGGGTTTTCTGAACAGCTTGTTCAAGACAGGAGCAATAACCCTTGAATTAACAGCCATGAAAGAAAAAGAGCTTAAGATGGAGTTCATTGATAATGCTGAGCAGGTTGCAAAATACATTCAAAAGATGATAGGAGAATTTAAATCAAGATATTACTCTGATAAGAAAGAGCATGTAAGCAGTAAAGAAGAAACAAGAGTCAGAAGTGAAGAGCAGAAGATCCGAGAGATACTGGATAAGAAATTTTAGTCTTTAGCAACATAACTTATTGCTTTTTCTTTTTCGCTTTCTTTTGTTTTTTTGAGAAATATTACGATATAGTCATCCTCTGCCTTAGCAATTGTTCTTTTAAGGCAGACCTTAGAGTAACCAAAGTTCTTTGCTGCCATTATCCCAAATATGCTTGATGTTATTGCGCAAAGCTCTGGGCATTCCTTTACTTTATCATTGCCAAAAGGGCATTTGTCATTCTTTAGAATAATCTTTGTTGGCGATTTTTCAACAACAGAGAAGTCGCCGCCAATCTTTTTCTCTACATCAATCAATGCTTCTGTTAACTGGTCAACATTAAGCTTTTCAACCCCATAAAACCCTTTGTAAAGCTCCTCTATCTGCTTTCCGAGCCTTAGGCCAATCTTATTTAAGGCTCCCTTAGCCTGATTTTTATCCAGATTAAGGGCTAATTCAGTTATCATCTGCGTTAAGAATATGTCTCTATTGATATTAACAGGGATATACCATAATTTTGCCATTCCAAGCTGCTTAAAATCAATAAGTGTTTTTTCCTTGATGATATCAAGGTATTTAGCCAAGGTCATTCGGTTGATATTGAGATATTTTGACAGCTCAGAAGAAGTAACCCCTATAGGGCTTTTCTTTACAAAATTGATAATTTTTTTCTCAATCTCTGAATTAAACATATAGTAGACCCCACGTTATACTCATATTTACAAATATAGTTGTGATTTGCTTATATATAAAGCTTACTATTATTGATTATCAATACCCTTAAAAAATCGAAAGGTTTATATAGTCGTCTATCTGTATTGATTATCAATGCCTTTATTCAATAATATAATAATCAAAAGGCAACACTCAGGAGGTGAAAAAACATGGAAAAAAAGGTAGGCCATTACTCTTTTATCATTGGAGTAATAATAGCAGTTATCTTAGGCCTAGCATTGCCATTAGGAGCAAACACAACCGCATGGTTGACATCAATCCTAGTTGTACTTGGTTTGATAGTTGGTTTCCTAAATGTTACTGGCAAAGAAACAAGAGAATTCTTGATCGTAGCATTGATCTTGGTGCTTGTTTCATATGCAGGTAATGCTGTAGCTAGCTTAAGTGATGTTATGTATATAGGACCTTTCCTAGGCGGTATCTTTAAAGCAATAATGGCTTTCGTTGTTCCTGCAACAGTAGTTGTTGGATTGAAAGACATTTGGTCTCTAGGAAAAGCTGAATAAATAAATTTATTTTTTTTATTTTTTTATTACTGAGTTCTTGTTAGAGGAAATTATAATGAAAGTTTTATAAACAAATTCAGATTTGCTACTTTCTAATGAGAATTGCATTAGTTGATACAAGTATATTGGATTCTAATCTTGAACAGCAGCCAATAATCCCAGATGCAAATTCGTCAGTGACTTTAGAGGCTATAAGGCAGGTTATTGCTGAATGTAATGGCCATGAAGTTTTTGCTGTACCTGATAATCAAGATGGATCAGCTGGAATTAATCTTGATCAGTTAGTTGAAAGCTCAACAGCACAATTAGATGCAATAAAGCCTGATGTGATATTTATTTCTAGCTACACAGCATATGCTGGCCTTGCTCTGAACCTTGGAAGAATGTGGCAAGAGCAGTTTGATTCTAGGATTGTGCATGGTGGCAGGCATTTTGAGGAGTCTGGCTTGAAAGATGCTCCTGGAATAGGAGAAAAAGTTACCCCCTATTCACAGATTAGGCAGCCAATTACTACATCATTAGTGTGGGGCAGGGATAATGGAGGTGTAGATTTTGTTTATTCAGGTCCTGGTGGAGATATTCCACAGTTGTTGAGAATTCTTGAGGGAAAACATACAAATGGTGCTGAAGGAGTCTTTCATATTGAAGGAGATACAATTTTTGGATTTGGCAGGGGCTCAAAGATCTCTGAGCATATCATACCCACAACAGTATATAGATATGCTAATAGTGATTTGACAGGTGTATCGTCAATAGTCTCAAATACATGTCCAGAGAGATGCGACTACTGTAATTCAGCCTCAAGCATTGGAACTAATTTTGATGATTTAAGGATTTCAAGAGCTACTGAGGCAATTTCTGAAAAAATGAATGGTGATCAAGGAGTATTAGGTTTAATGGATTGTAATCCTCTCAGACCAGATGTATTAGACAAGTACGCTAGATTGATTGAGGGTATTAAGAATCGGGGAAAAAAGATATTTAGTATGTTTTACATGGATCCTGCTTATATGATTGATGATACTTTTTTTGACAGGGCTTGTCATTTTATGAGGGATGCAAATGTTGGTCTTCTTTTTATAGGCAGGGACTGTGTGACTGAGGAGATGGCAGCATACATTGGCAGAAATTATAAAGGAAAGCCTAGAAGTCAGGAAATGTTAGATGCCGAAGGACGTACTATAAGGAATCTAACTTTTAGATTTGGAGCAGACACAAATAGGGTTGTTGATAAAAATATGGTTGTTTCTTATATACTTGCCCCACATGTATCATCAATAGAATATTTGGGGAGATTGATGGATGATATTTATCAAACTGCTTATAATGCAGTATTATCTGGTGTTAGAATGAAAATTAGGGTTGGTATGCTTGAGCCGTATGTAGGTACAAAGTTTGGAGAAACGAGCAGGGATTATTTTGATAGACTGGAGAACCATGTGACGGGAAGAACACCTGAATTCTGGTTAGCTCATGATAGTGCAATGAACGCATGCATCGCTGTAGCGAACAGTGTTGAAGCTATTAATGTCCTTTGTAAGGAGACTATGGCTGGTAAGGGTGAGGAAGACATGAAAAGAGTACAGGTATTTGTCGATATAGGCGTTGATAGACCACCCAATAACAGCATCCTATACGCTCATCCTAGCATGGATACTGTGACCAAAACTGGATATCAGTTAAAGAGAGCTTTGTAACAAGTTTTTTATATTCTTTCTAATAAACCATTCCTATGGAAATCATTGACCTTGCTCTTTATGTTGATAATGTTCTGATTATTGCAGATGTACATATAGGCTATGAAGAAGCATTGAATAAGCAGGGTGTTTTAATTCCACGGTTTCAGTTCAAGGAAGTTATTAAGGGTTTGGAGAAGATATTTTTTAAATTAAAGAAGGAAGATAAGAAAGTTGACAAGGTCATAGTCAATGGTGACTTAAAGCATGAGTTTGGGACAATCTCTGAGCAGGAATGGAGGCATACACTGCAGTTATTGGATTTCTTAGCCAAGCATTGTAATGAAGTGGTTTTAATTAAGGGCAATCATGATAAGATACTAGGGCCCATTGCTAAAAAGAGGAATGTTAAGGTAATGGATTATTATATCATTAAAAATAAAGAATCAATAAAAAAATTATCATTAAATAAAAAATCATTAAAAGAATTATCAATAAAAAAAGAACCATTAAAAAATAATAAAAAAATACTGGTGATTCATGGTGATAAATTACCTAATGATAAGCTGCTAAAAGATATTGACACAATAATAATCGGACATGAGCATCCTGCTGTTTCTATTGCAGACTGGCCAAGAGCAGAGTTAGTTAAATGCTTTCTGAAAGGGAAATACAAGAGAAAAGAGCTTATTGTGCAGCCATCCTTTAATCTTGTACAGGATGGAACTGATGTTTTAAAGGAAAAATTGCTAAGCCCTTTTTTGAAGAATATTGCTAATTTTGAAGTTTTTGTTGTTGAGGATAAAGTTTATGATTTTGGGAAGATAAAGAATCTGAGGTAGAATTCTGGTTTTTATACTAATCCCATAGTGACAACAAAAAGGAAAGATTTATAAAAGGTGACTAATTTCATTTAGAAAAATGACTGGATTAATCGTTGCTAAATTTGGTGGAAGTACGCTCAAAACAGTAGAGGATATTGTAAGGGCTGAAGAGATAATGAATGATGATTCTAGAAGAAATATGATGGTTAATTCTGCAATAGGCGCTGGAGAAGAAAAAAGCGGTAAAAAGATAACTGATCAATTGATGAACTGCGCAACAGATGGTGCGCATCTATCAGCATATGGTGTTAGTTCTGATGAAAGCTACAGGTTTATTGCGGGTACATTCTATGATACAACTCAGAGCCTAGGAGTTGACAGGGATTTTATGGATGCTCTAATTGGAGAACTAGGCCAAAGACTGGGTGATTCTTACCAAACAGATGCTATGAAAACAGCTGCTGTTGCTGCATGGGGAGAGTATGCCACTGCAAAGTTGATAGCAGAGCATAGTGGATTTCATTTTGTAGACCCAAAAGACATTGGCATGGTTGGTGATGGTGATTGCTTAGATGCTAGGTTGCTTCCAGAATCTTATGATAATATTAAAAGGGAATTGCCAGGGATTATTGAAGGACATGGAAAGGTTATAATTCCAGGATTCTATCTGTATACACCAGAGGGAGATATTAGGGTATTCAGCAGGGGTGGTTCTGACTTAAGCGGAGCTATTCATTCTGCAGCGCTTGATGCAGATGTGTATGAGAATTTTGGTGACAAAGATGGTGTTTTTGCTGCAAACCCGGATATTGTAGAAAATCCTCATAAAATAGATGAGATGACATTTGAAGAGATGAGGGATCTTTCTTATACTGGCTTTGGGATACTGCATCCAGAAGCAGTTGGGCCTGTTATGGGAAAAAAAATCCCATTGCATATCAGAGGAGCATCAAGCTATCCTGATGAAGGCACATATGTTCTTCATGAAAGGATTAGTGACCCTAACAAGCC
>CAZOXR010000011.1:0-9803 GCA_964583885.1 uncultured Methanosarcinales archaeon
ATTGATTTAAAGAAAAAGAAAGATAAAATAAAAATTTTATATTTATTCAGCTGCCATAGTCACTGCTTTTACAGTGCTTGTTGCAGTTGTAACTTCCATCTTTTCGCCGGTTAGTACGTAGTCACCATAGTTAGCAATAACGCCTGTAGCTGCTCTTGTATCAGCTGCAGAGTATCCTGCTACTAACATCGCAACATTTCCGTCATTCTCGAACAACTGGATTAATGCTTTTCCAGCTTCAAATCCAGCAGCACAATCTGCAGGATTGCCCATAACGACAGCTGCTGCACTATTAGCACATGGTCCACCAACCAAGATTACATTTTGTGTTATCTCTTGGCCAGCTATCTCACTTGCTAACTTTGTAGCACCAACTTCTATTCTCTGGATAGTTACAGTGTCAGAACCTTCTGAAGTTCCTGTTACTTTTTGTGTAACACCAGCAGTTAGGTATACATTAGCAATTGCTTCTTTTTCAGGGTATGTTATGTCTATTGTATCCTGGTCACCGCTTGTGTCCTGCTCTACAAGACTGCCCCAAACTGTATATCCTGCTTCCTTGTCTGAGTCACTATCCAATGAAATTGTTAGGTCTTTGGTCTCAGTGCTAAAATCTATATCGTTGTAGATTGGGCTGTTTGTTTGTACACTACTTGGTGTTAATTTAGAGCTCACTGCATTAACCATTATTGTAATGTTTGTTTTCTCAGAATCCGGGGATTCGTCATCTCTTGTTATTGTTGGGCCTTCAGAAATTATTGTTGCATTATCAAACAATATAATCTGAGCGCCAAACTCTGTCCATAGGTCTGCTCTATCATCACCAGAGTCACCAGCTATCTTTGTCATAGTTGCATTATTATAATCCACTGCTGCTGCTAGACCACCTAGTTGGTACTCATAACCATCCTTGTAGAAGGTTGCTACTCCACTTGTTACTGTAACTTTTTCAGTTTTACCTGTTCCAACATCTTTCAATGTTACCTCTGTGTTAGTTGAATCTAGCTTCTTTACCTGCATCAGATGCGAATACTTGTTTGTTTCAACAACAAAGAAGTCTTCATCACTCACGCCTACTCCAGTGAAATTTGAAAGAGGCTTATCTGTGACATCACCGTATGTTAGGAAATTAGAGGTATCTTCTGTTGTTACAAGTGGTCTATTAGCATCCTTACCTAAAAATGCTCTAGTATTACTGCTGTTATAATACCACAACTCTTCACTTATTGAGTCTCCTCCTTTGTTTTTCATCTTTAACTTGAGGTTTGTGGTTCCGCTTGCTGTAATCTTTATGTCGTCTGTGTTTACTGGTTTCATGCCTGCAAACTCAAAGTCAATGTTTAATGCGCTAAGCAAATCTATTACATCATCGTCATCTTCAACATGCTCTGATAGTTTGCCGCCAATTGGTACATAGAAGGTATCTCCTGACTGCCATGCAATCTGTAGAGTGCTTAATGAAAGTGTACCGCTGCCACAGCTTGACGAGCTATTTGTAAATATCAAATCAGCTTGCCCGTCAGTTATGTCATTTGTGCCAACTGTTAACTCTCCATTTGCATTTGCTGCGCTAGAGTTTGTGTCCACAAGCTTTAGCTTTTTTGCGCCCAAATAGAAGGTTACTACATCACCAGTAACATCTCCTGCTTCGTTTGGCAAGAGCTCTTTTATACCGATCTGGGTCTTGTCAGCTAGTGTGAATGTCTCTGTCTCTGATAGAGCATCTGTTACCTCACCATTAATTGTGAACTTCACCTTATATGGTGATGTATCTGTTATTGTATCAACCCTTGTTTCATAATTCACACCATTAATAGTGTATGTTTTGCTCTCTCCTTCTTCTAGTGTATCTGTTACTGCTCCTCCCATCATTTCTATTGTTAATTTTCCATTTGGAGCTGTATCTTGGTCATAGTCTGTGTTTGTTATTGTGTACTCTTTGCCCAAGATTGTCAATTTCTTATTATCTAGGTCATCAAGGTCGCAACTTGAATCAACATCTGATTTTGCTGCAGTTGGGAATGTTAACTTAATCCTAAACACCTCAGTGCCATCCTCTACACTATTACTGTTTTGGTCTGCAGTTATCTTTAGATACAATTGCGGGTCCTCTAATACTCCACTTTCCTCTGAAATAACATACTGAACACTGCTGTTGCCCAGCATTATATACTGGTCATACGTGTATGTTCCTTTATCATTTGTTAAAACTCCGCTTTTTAGTGCATCTAATGAACTTCTATCTACTGCATCCTTAACATCACTTAGGCTTTCTAGAATATTCAGTTCATCACCACTTGCAGAAATCCTAAATACATCTCCAGTCACAACAGATTCAGTTCCAGTTGTTGTGCCTGTTGTTTTTGTCGCTGCAAACTGTAAGCTCACTGCAATATCGCTTACACCTATAACATCTTCTGCTGCAGCATTATTTCCTATTACTAATGCACCGCTAAACGCTCCGTCCTTAATAAACGGCGTAGGGTAATTAGCCAAATCCGCAGCCATAGCACCCATCAGGGTAGCTCCCATCATAGTAGCTCCTGTACCTAGGGCCACAATCCTCTTTATTGTTTTTCTCAATCTCATTTTACCTAAACACCTCCGTGTCTTTGTTGGTTATCTTTACTTTTGTAAAGACTTAACATATAAAACTATCACTATGGATAGTTCTACTATACCTGTCACAACCATTATTCATATTTAAAGCTTACGGTATCTCTACTAAATCAAAAATATATTTTTTAATATATATATTCAAATAATGTTTCTTGTCGTCAATAACCTGTCTAAAATGGTTTATTAATACATAACCGCCAAAAGTCCTAATTCCATTTTCTGTAATGAGAACCATATTTTTCCTAATTTTCACTTTGAAACAACAATATTCCACTAATCTAAGTATTAGTGGTTTAGCTGCACTACAGCAAGTCATTGGAATTTGTTGTGCTCAAAAACAACCTCGGTGGAATATTCAGTGTCAAAAACCACCAATTAGAGATGGGTGGTATGTTGTGTAAGTACAAAAATATACACATGGTTTTTGACATAGTAAATCTCATTCCTTGCATAACTGCTCAACTGCAGCTCTGTTCCATCTAGAATATTTCTGTATTGGCCAGAAAGGGCTGTCATAGAATTTAGGCCTATTGTCTTTACTTAAAAATTCCCTTGTTTGGGGAAAATATGTCAAAAGCTTGTCAAATATCTCTGTTGCTTCCCGGCCAACCTCTACAGATTCATTGAAATAATGGGATGTGTTCATGATAGATGGCCTGTCGCCGCATCCGAATCCATCATCAGTGTCCCCTTTAGTTCCAAAAGACTGGCCAATTAAATACCTCCTTTGTGATTCCAGCATCTTTATTCTTGCTTTTATAAATAATAAGATTGCCTTATTGTCTTCTGTCATTTCTTTTTTATAATATTCATTTCTCATTTTTTCCAGTTCTTCTGTCATTGGAGGAATATCTTCAATCTTAACAATCGTTCTGTCCCAGTCAAAATCATAGATTTTGTTATCAGAAAATCTGTTTTCTACATCCAGGGCTTCTGTATAAAAGGATGTATCATACTTCTCATCTATGTTTAATACATTACTAAATTCTTTTTCAAAAGAACTATCCCCCACTCCAAATATAGCCATCCCTCCTATTTTAGTGCCGCATCCAGCTAAAGTCAGGAGTAAGATTAATCCAACAATATACTTAATCTTTATCATTCTAACTTCGGAATGGTTACTATTATAAATACTTTATGAATCCTGGTTTTTCAAAGAAAAAATCAAAACCTTTATATATCTCATTCTCTACTAAAATCGAATGAAAAAAATATACGCCCATGTAAAGGGGGAAGTAAAAGAAGGGAAAATTGATGACCTGAATTCTAATAATCTTGTATGGCTGGATTACCTTAACCCTTCAAAAAATGAGCTTAAGGAACTTTCAGAAACTTCAGGAATCTCTTTAGCTGAGCTTAGGGAAGTAGTTGATGAAGAAGAAAGACCAAGGGTTTTGGATATTGAAAATTACTCTCTTTTAATTTTTAGGGCGCCGTTATTTGAAAAGAATGAGATATCAACAACACCAATCTCTATTTTTATCTCAAGACACAGAAATAATATAATAACCTTAAGGCTTAAAGAGATAAGGCCTTTTGAAAAGATTAGAAACTTAATACACACAAAGCTATTTGAAAAAGGCGCTAGTTTTTTTGTTTACAGGCTTTTAGATGAAATCTTAAATTCGTTCTTTGCTGTATTGGATACTGTTGAGGAAAGCATAGATAGGATTGAAGACAGGATTTTTGAAAAAACAGACAGGAAAACTATAGAGCAGATATTTCAAATCAAAAAAACACTGATTTATTTTCATAAAGCATTAACTGCAAACAGGGAAGTAATCACTGCAATAGAAAAAGAATATCTGCCGCACATACACAAGAAAGACATTAAACAGTTTAGGGTTTTGTATAATGATGTTGTTCAGCTTATAGATATGGAAAGCACCTATAGGGATCTTCTGACAGGAACACTTGATATTTATCTTTCATCTGTTTCAAATAACCTTAATACAGTTATGAAAAAATTAACTGCAATGGCTTCTTTTATTTTAATCCCTACATTAATCTCTGGAATATATGGCATGAATTTCCAGTTAATGCCAGAGCTCTACTGGAAGTATGGTTATTATATGGCATTAGCTCTGATGGTTTTTTCTGTAGCAGGAATGTATTATTATTTTAAAAGAAAGGGATGGATTTAACTAATAGATATTCAAAAAATATTTATAACCTTTCCTGTTTTCATCATTTATTATGCTTTTTGAACAAAACAAATCACTTCAAAAGTTTGGTGAAAAAATAGGTTTTATATTTAGTTATTTTCTGTTTACAACAATACTCTTTTTTATATTGCTCTTATTAAATAAAATTCCTGAGTCTTGGTCTTATTTTCATATAATGGCAATTACATTTCTAATTGCTTTGATTGGAATCATTTTCAAGAGGCTTTTGAAATGAAAGTATTAAAACAATTTTTTACTGGATTTAAAAAAGGCTCAAGGGATTTTGGATATAATATAGCATTAATCATCAATTCAGTTTTATTATCATTAGTCTACATAATCGGGGCTGGCTTTACATCTATAGTTGCTAAATTGTTTGGCAAACATTTTTTAGACATAAAATTATCAAAAAAAAGAGATAGTTATTGGTCAGATCTAAACTTAAAAAAGAAGCCTATTGGGGAGTATTACAGGCAGTTTTGAGGTTTAAATGTACATTTTAGGAATTAGCTGTTATTACCACGATGCATCTGCAGCCTTGTTACGTGATGGTACCATAGTGGCTGCTGCTCAGGAAGAAAGATTTACAAGAAAAAAACACGACACTTCATTTCCAATAAATTCAATTAAATATTGCTTAAAAAGCCAGAATATTTCAATAGATAATATTGATTACATTGGCTTCTATGAAAAGCCATTCATAAAATTTGAAAGAGTTTTATCACAGCACATAGAAACATTTCCTTTAAGCTTTAAAACCTTTCTAAGTTCTTTGCCTTCATGGATTAATGAAAAACTGAGAGTAACCAAAAAAATAAAAAAAGAATTAAAATATAAAAAAGATATTTTATTCATAGAGCACCATTTAGCGCATGCAGCAAGTTCTTTCTTGATAAGCCCATTCAAAAAAGCAGCCATATTAACAGTTGATGGTGTTGGTGAGTGGACAACAACAGCATATGGCGTTGGAGAAAATAACAATATCCACATCATAAAAGAAATTAAATTCCCGCATTCTTTAGGGCTTTTATATTCTACAATTACAGCATACCTGGGATTTAGTGTTAATAATTCAGAATATAAGGTCATGGGGCTAAGCCCTTATGGAAATATGAATAAAGAAACAAATCCTTATTATCATAAATTAAAGCAGGTTATTGATATAAAGGAAGATGGGAGTTACAGGCTTGATATGCGTTATTTTGTTTATCATTATGCAGACAGAATGCCTTCTGGGAAATTATGCGCGTTGCTTGAAGGTCCAGTAAGAAAACCAGAGTCTGAAGTGACCCAAAGGCATAAGGATGTAGCAGCTGCATTGCAAATGGTCTATGAAGAAGTGTTACTCAAAATATTAAATCATATTTACAAAGAAACAGGATGTGAAGATATTGTTATAGCTGGCGGTTGCGGCCTAAATAGCGTAGCTAATGGCAAGATATTAAAAAATACACCTTTCAAAAATATCTGGATACAGCCAGACTCTAGTGATGGAGGCACGAGTATTGGTGTTATATCTTATATCTATCATACTATTTTAGGCAATAAAAGAAATTTTGAATTAAAAAACGCATATCTTGGCCCTTCTTTTTCATCAGAAGAAATAAAATCCTTTTTAGATAAGAACAAAATAAAATATTCTGAATTTAAAGATGAAAAAGAGCTGGTAAAAATCACTGCAAAATTGATATATGATAATAATGTTGTTGGATGGTTTCAGGGGCGTATGGAATGGGGGCCAAGGGCTTTAGGCTCAAGAAGCATTCTCTCTAATGCCTGCAATCCAGAAATGCAGGAAATCCTTAATCTGAAAGTCAAGCATAGGGAAAAATTCAGGCCATTTGCTCCTGTTATTTGCGAGGATGATGCTTTAGAGTATTTTGAATGTGATAAGCCAATTCCGGAACCTACTGATTTTATGCTGATGGTATATCCAATAAAAAAAGAAAAACAAAAATTAATACCTGCAGTAACACATGTAGATGGTTCAGGAAGACTGCAGACAATAAGGCGATCTCAAAACAAGCTTTATTATGATCTTATTAAAGAATTTGGCAGGTTATCCGGAACACCAATATTGATAAACACATCATTTAATATACGTGGAGAGCCAATTGTCTGCACACCCTATGATGCCCATAAATGCATGATGGGAACCGGAATAGATTATTTGGTAATGGGTAAGTTTTTAATAAAAAGAAAAGATAATCCTAAAGATATATGGAATAGTGAGAAATATGCAAAGGACTAAAGAGCAGATAGATAATGAAATTTTAGAGTTTCTAAGAAATAATGAAGGGCAGGAATTTTCTATTAATAGAATAAAAGAAAAGATTGATGAAAAAAATAAAATATTAAAGTGGAGATTAAAAAAACTGGTTAAACAAGAAAAAATTGAAAGCAGGAACACAGAACATGGAAAAGTTTTTTATTTTAAGCCTAAGAATTTTAAGACTAATAAACTATATGTAAAAGATGGCAAGCTAATAATAGATAAAAAACAGCTAAAAATAAGGCTAGTCGCACTTCTCATAATAATTTTAGTTACGTTTATGTCTGGTGAAATTCTTGTCAGGATTTTTGATCCACAAATGCTATACAACAAACATAATCCTTCATATCCAACATATCCCAAGGAAGTTGAATACGATCAAGAACTCGGTTGGTCTACTGTAAAAAATTATAAAGCCGAACCATACAGTTCTCAAAAAAGAAATCCTGTTGTTACAATTACACATAATAGTAAAGGCTTTAGAATGGATCATGAGGTTGATGAAAACAAGGATATTATTCTAATGACAGGTGACTCGTTAACATATGGTTTTTGGGTAGATGATAAGAAGATTGTATCTGCACAGCTTAATGAAATGCTTGGCAGTGAATATGAGGTCGTTAATCTAGCTGTTGGAGGATACGGCACTGACCAGGCTTTTTTGAGATTTATTAGAGATGGTCTGCAATATAAACCAAAAGCAGTTGTTCATGTTTTGTTTAATAATGATTTTTCCAACATATTCTATCAGTATCAATATGATGTATTCAAACCACTTTTTGTTATTGAAGAAAATAAACTGCAATTAACAAATGTACCAACACCTCTAAGTAAAAATTATGAATTAAGCTATCCAAAACAGAGAGAGCATAAGTATCACGGGTTTAATCGTTTTATGCGCAGCTGGTCCCATCTTTATGTTCTATACAAATATAAGATGCCTCAAACGAAATCCGCAATAAAAAAACTATTTAGGCCACCAGAAAAAGAAGATTACTTTTCCTCATACAAAGATGGAGAACTTTGGGCTATTGAAAGAGAATATACTGATAAAATGAAATATGCCTTCAATTTGAATTCATTAATAATTAAAAATTATGCTGAATTGGCAAAACAGAATAATATAACTTTCATCTTTGCTGTTATTGGTGATAGGATCTCAGTTGATCCTGAAGTGCAAAAAGCGACTGTAGAACAGTATTACAATATTGACGATAATTTCTTTGACTATGAAAAACCTTATAGATCATTAGAAGAATTCGCTAAAATGGAAAATATACCGATAATCAATCTTCTGCCTTTATTCAAAGAGGAATTCCAGCAAAATAAGAAAAACTTATATTTGGAAGGCGACCACCATTTGGGTGATTATGGCCATGAATTATTTGCAAAAGAAATATATAAACTATTGGTTCAGGAAGGTATAGTGGAAGATGTCAAAAAATAAATCATTACTAAGAGAGGTTTGGGATTTTTTAAAGGTTAGAAAAGCCTGGTGGCTTGCTCCAATAATTATTATGCTTATTTTAGTAGGTATATTGATTATATTCAGCCAGAGCAGCGCATTATCACCATTTGTCTATGCGTTATTCTAACATAGGCACCTATTCGTTTCATTCCAAAATCTCATAAAAGCTGTCAAAGACAGGCTTGTCTGTTGTAATCAGGTGAAAATCTATGCCTAACTTGTTGCATACATCATGTATCTTTGCTGAATGATCCTCTATCATTTTTTGATACTGCTGCCTAAGCCTAGGACTTATATACGTCCTTAATCTTTCTCCTGTTTCACTGTCTTTCAGCTTGAAATCTCCCTCTATCTTCATCTTTAATTCTAATGGGTCCATGACCTGAATTACTTTTATTTCATGCCCCCTTCCTAGGTGGTATAATGCATCAGTTATCTCATTTATGTCAATAAGAAAATCAGAAATCAGAACAATCATTGACCTGCTTCCAATTATCTTTTTATAGTGCAACATTGCTTCCTTTATCCTTGAATTGCCTTTTGGCTTTAGGCTGTTAATGTGATGCACCATTGCTGCTAAATGTGACATCCCTCTCTTTGGCTGGAATATGTCTAATTGTTCAGAAAAGGTTGAAAACATGAATTTCTCATTCTCTTTCATAGCAATATGGGCAAAACCAAGGCCAAGCATAGCGCCGTAATCAAACTTTGTTATGTTTTTTCCAAAACCCATGCTGGCTGAGTAATCAAGGATTAAGTGCACAACAAGATTTCTTTCCTCTTCATACGTCTTTATGTATAAATCATCTGTTCTCGCAAAAACCTTCCAGTCTATTGCCCTGAAATCATCGCCTGGTGCATATATTCTATGCTCTTTAAAGACAATTCCTCTTCCTAAAGCAATTGACCTTCTCGGTCCAGTGTAATTAGAGGTTACTCTTTTATGCACTACTAAGCTGAATCTTTCCAGTTGGTCTAAAAATTCTGTATTTATCATTTTTAATTGTTTTTTATCAATAAAAATAAATCATTTTTTTAAAGCAAATTTTTGCTTTGCAAAAATTTGCGAGGTTCGCCTGCATTTTTTTCTTCGAAAAAAATGCGGATGGAGCTTCGTTTTTTTATTATTGATTTTTTTATTTATTGATAATTTTTTTCAATGATATTTTTTATTGGATTTTTAATTATTGATTTTACTTAACCCGTTTCAAAATCTCTGTAACTGCATCATCTGTCGTCATTCCTTTTCTTTCTGCTTCAAAGTTCAGTATTATCCTAT
>CAZOXR010000011.1:9825-12200 GCA_964583885.1 uncultured Methanosarcinales archaeon
ACGTAAGACTGGATAAGCCATGCTAACTACATCTTCACTAGAGACATGGTTCCTTCCATTGATCAATGCACGGGCCTTTGCAGCTAATATCAAACCAATAGAAGCCCTTGGTGAAGCTCCATACTGCAGCAGCTGCTTATTCTCTCTAGTAGCAGCAACTACCTTCAAAACCCTTCTTTTGATGTCATTTGCTATTGGCACTTGTCTTGTATGCTGCTGCAAAGTCAGTAAATGATTTTTATTCAGCAAAACCTTTAGCCTTGGCTTTTTAAGCTCAGCTGCAAACCTGTTTACAACCATCTCTTCTTCAACCAATGATGGATACCCTACCTTTATCTTCAGTAAGAACCTATCGCTCTGCGCTTCTGGCAAAGGGTAAGTTCCTTCCTGCTCAATTGGGTTTTGCGTTGCCAAAACAAAAAACGGCAAATCTAATTTAAACGTAGAATTTCCCACCGTCACCTGTTTCTCCTCCATTGCTTCCAATAAAGCAGACTGTGTTTTTGGAGTTGCCCTGTTTATCTCATCAGCTAAAACTATATTTGCAAAAACAGGCCCTGGCTGGAACTTGAAATTTCTTTTCCCGCCGGTTTCTTCGATTATATACGTGCCTGTTATATCTGACGGCATTAAGTCCGGCGTGTTCTGGATCCTGTTGAATTTAAGGTCCATTATCTCTGATAATGTCCTTACAGCCATTGTTTTAGCCAGCCCAGGATACCCTTCCAGCAGGGCATTTCCATCACAAA
This sequence comes from uncultured Methanosarcinales archaeon, assembly GCA_964583885.1. Lineage (GTDB taxonomy): Archaea > Nanobdellota > Nanobdellia > Woesearchaeales > CAZOXR01 > CAZOXR01. The sequence continues at coordinate 10,575 of CAZOXR010000011.1, forward strand.
GCATAGCCACCAGTATCTGCTCAACAATACTTTTCTGGCCGACTATAACCTTGCCTATCTCATTTGAAATTGCATTGAATGTTTCTTTATAGCTTCTCATTTTTTATTCACCTCAAATTATATTTTTTGTATTATTTTTATTATTTTATTTTTTATTTATTGATAATTTTTAAATTGATTTTATTATTCTTTATTTTTAATGATTTATTTTCTATTGGGTTGTTTTTTATTTTTCTTTATTGATATTTTTTTATTTCAATTGATTTATTGCTTATTGATTTTTTTATTTTTCAACTTTTCGCCAAATTCAAAAAATAATTCTTTATCAGCTCTTTATCATCAATATTATCTTCAGTTGCGCCTTCAGATGCCCTTAAAAAAACCTCATCAGGGAACTGCTCATCAAAATGTTTCTCTGCAGCTTCCTTAACATTCCTGACGCTGATTTCAAAATTTACTGATTTAATCTCAATGTTCAGTTCTTCATCACCAATCTTTGCTATTGACTCAGCGCCATAGATGTCATCGTCACCACCATACTTGCCTGCTCCTAACGCCCCTTCTACAACACCATCACTTGGCTCTCCGTCTCCAATAATATAATTTGGGATCTTGTCAAAAACAACCTTGAAATCAAAAAAATGAATATTTAAGGTAGCTAAAAATATTATTGTAAAGCATAAAATCACGCAGCCAGTTATCTTATATGCCACTCTTCTTGTATTAACAAAAGAAGATGCCTTTACCTTCCTGACATCATGTATTACTTCAGACTGAAGCTCATCCACAATAGGATTTTCCATACTTATATTATCTTCTGCAGTTCTTAATTTCTCATTTAACTCATCATATTTCTCTTCAACTATCTTTGCCTTGTTTTTCTTTATTTTGGTATAAGAAACAACTATCAAATACACTATAGCAGGAATAAGCGCATAGAGAGCATTAAGATTGCTGATAGACAATATGACATAAACCATAAGGAATATCAGAATGCTGTTCAATATGGTTTCAAATACCATAATGTCATTTAGTGTTTCATTCACTTCCCTTACAACTTTCTTAAAGCCCTTCATTTTTTATCAATTATTTTTTAATGATTCTTTATTATTGATTTTCAATGATTTATTTCCATTGGATTGTTTTATTTATTGATATTTTATTTCCATTGATTTATTTTTCACTTCAGCATGTTATGCCATTATCTGATGCGCATTGCTGCAATGCGTCTATAGCTGTATTCTTACTGGCTATAGTATCTTTCAAACTACTCACTTCACTATTCAAATCACTTATCTCTGCATTTGCAGTGTCAAGCTCTGATTTTGTATTCTCAAGTTCTTCTGTTGTTTCAGTTAACTGCTCTCTTGTTTCAAGAAAGCTGCTTTCAAACTGGTCTCTTTCGTCTTTTACATCAGTATATTTCTTGCTCAAATCCTCTTCTCTTTCAGCCTTTACCTTCAGCTCCCTGCTTGTTTTGCTCAGATTTGTCTGGGCAACCTGCAACGAACTGCTTACTTCATCCAACTCACTAATCTTCTGCTCATATTCGGTTGACACATTCCTGAATGTTTTCTGGTAATAAGTGCTGAAACCAACAAAAGCCAGCAAAGTTACAATTATCAA
>CAZOXR010000011.1:12300-14134 GCA_964583885.1 uncultured Methanosarcinales archaeon
AATTTGGAATTCAAACCAAGTTCAAGATACTCATCATTATAATTAGCAGCAACTAAAGCTCCCATAACCTGCTGGAAGCCAAGCTCAGTTGGTGTATACTTTGCAGTATACAGATTTGGGCCAACCTTTGAAAATTCAAGCTTTTCAGATGTTGGAACAATATTCGCCATAACATTTACATCAGTAGCTTCATTTACAATTGTATCCTTGATCTCAACATCAAAGCTTTTCTTTCTTCTTAAATCGCCAATAGCCCAGTTAATAGACCTTGTAACTGCCTCTGAATTTTTCTCATTTAGCAAACTGCCAGACCATTTTGAGCCGTCATCAGTTGTTATTGCAGCAACCCTTCCTAAGCCATAACGCCACACACTTATTATTGGGATTCCATCTCCTGTTGTAACAAGCGCTTTTGCAGCTGGCTTTGCAACAACAAGATTATAGCCATCAACTTTCCCGTTAATATTAAAGCTGGAAGGAATCTCATAATTCTTGTCAAAATTTCGGTTTAACATAACAAGATTGTTTTTCCCTCCTTCAACATCTTTCTCTGGAGTGCCTCCAAACAACACATTAAGGCTTTGCGTCTCAGATGGCTGCAGATAAACACCATGGCCTGTATTAGCCACATCTTTCATAAATTCCTCATTTACATTTTCTCCAACACCAACAGTAAATGTCTTAATTCCTCTTTCATAAGCAAGTTTTACGCTTTTCAATGTGCTGTCAGGAGAGCCATCCAGGCCATCAGACATAAGCAAAATAGCCTTTGTCCCTGTTGCTCCGCTTAATACATACTCAGCTCTTCTTATTCCTGAGCCAATAACAGTGCCTGCGCTGGGTGACGCAAATAATTTTTTTATCTTGTCTGCAACCCCTTCCTTCTGAACTATTGTTGTTAATGGCGAAACCAAATAGCTTCTGCTTGTAAATGCAATAACAGCTACTTTATCATCAAGCTCCATCTCATTCAATATCTTCAATGACAATGCTTTTTCAACATCAAGCATTGAATTAGAGCTTCCTCCGCTAAAACTCATGCCTGCTGTTCCGGATATATCCATGACAATTGCAAGGTTAAGCTCAATGCCTTCATCTTCTTCATCAGCAGTTCCTGTCTGAACAGGCAGCATAGCCTTGTACAGATTAATATCTTTGTCCATGGTATATCCAAGAGTCATTTGAGGGTCATTGTTAAAAGAATTTTCACCACCAAAAACAATTAACCCATTGCCGTCAGCCACAAAATTGCTTAATTTTTCAGCATTAGCCTTAAGCTTATCAGATTTGATATCATTGATAACAACTGCTTCATATCCGCTAAGCTCTTCTTCCAAACTGTCTTTTAATGTTACATCATATATCTTTGAAAGAGAATTATGCATTGGAGATGATCTTTCAGAAACAAACAATATTGCTGGCCTTGTAACTGCCTTTACTGTTTTATAGAAGATATTGTTCTGCAGAAAATAATCCTCTACTCTCATTATCTTTGCAGTAATCTTATGGTTGCCATAAGAAAATCTTGTTGTAAATTCCTGCGTTTTTCCATTCTTCTCATTTATAACTGTTGTGCCATCAACCAAAACCTCCAGGTTATACTCTAGCGCTTCTCCAATCTCATTAACCTTTACAGTAAATGTATTGTCTGTTCCAACAATGACCTTATAAGGTCCTTCTACCGAAACACTGATGTCATTCTTGATAGGCTCTATCTTTAATGCGCTTATTGTCGTGTTAAGCAATGATGCAAACAACATCATATCCCCCAAGTCCCTTCCATAATTATTATTTCCATCACTTACAATAAGGATATTGTCATCACCCTGGATAT
>CAZOXR010000012.1:0-13983 GCA_964583885.1 uncultured Methanosarcinales archaeon
TGTAGAGCCATTAAAAGAAATGGGTGAAATAGCTAACAAGTCATTAAACATAAGGGTTGCAGTTAGAACTGGTGATACAACAACAAAAGAAAGAACCAAGATGCTAAAAAAGCCGCCACATATCTTAATAACAACGCCAGAATCATTAGCAATCCTTCTTACCTCAATAAAATTTGTAGAGCACCTTAGAAATGTAGAATGGTGCATAATTGATGAGATTCATGCTTTAGCAGAAAACAAGCGTGGTGTTCATCTTTCATTATCACTGGAAAGATTATCAAGCATAACCCCGCATATGACAAGAATTGGGTTGTCAGCAACAATAAGCCCACTAGAAGAAATAGCCAGATTTTTAGTGGGATATGACAACAACAAAGAAAGGCCATGCAAGATAGTTGATGTCCAGTTCATAAAAAAGCTTGACCTAAAGGTTCTAAGCCCTGTTCCCGATTTAGTTGACATGGAGCACGGCACAATGCATCATTCAATGTATGCGCTAATAGACAAGCTGATCCAGGACCATAAAACTACACTTATCTTCACAAACACAAGAGCAGATACAGAAAGAGTCGTGCATCATCTAAAGGAAAAATTCCCAAAAAACTACACTGAAAATATTGGAGCTCATCACGGCTCTCTATCAAAAACATTACGGCATAATATTGAAGAAAGATTAAGGCAAGGCAAGCTAAAAGTAGTTGTGTGCTCTACAAGCCTAGAGCTGGGCATAGACATTGGATATATTGATTTAGTAATTCTATTAGGAAGCCCAAAATCAGTTGCACGTTGCCTTCAAAGAATAGGCAGATCAGGCCATAAACTAAGTGAAACAGCAAAAGGCAGGATTATTGTTCTGGACAGAGATGACCTTATTGAATGTGGAGTTTTATTGAAATCAGCAATAGACAAAAGGATTGACAAGATTCACATACCAACAAACTGCCTTGATGTTCTTAGCCAGCAGATATATGGCATAGCTATACATGAAAAGATCCATATTGATGACTTATACAAACTGATAAAAAAATCCTATTCCTACAGGAATCTTGAAAGAAAAGAATTCATGGATGTTATTGATTATCTGTCAGGAAAATACATCTCTCTTGAAGACAGGTATATCTATGCTAAGATCTGGCATGATAAAGAAACAGGGATGATTGGAAGAAAAGGAAAGATGGCCAGAGTAATATACATGACAAACATAGGAACAATACCAGAAGAAACATCTGTAAGAGTAAAAGTTGGAGAGCAGACAGTAGGAAGCATAGAGGAAGCTTTCCTTGAAAGACTAAGGCCAGGCGATGTCTTTGTTTTAGGAGGTGTTGTGTATGAATTCAAATTCAGCAGAGGAATGGTTGCCCAGGTAAGAGCAAGCCCTAGCAGACCTCCAACAGTCCCATCATGGTTCTCAGAGATGCTTCCATTAAGCTTTGATTTAGCTTTAGATATTGGAAGATTCAGAAAGCTATTGGGCCAGAGATTCTGCACAAGCAAATCAAAAAAAGAAACCTTGGAGTTCATTAACAAATACCTTTATGTTGACCAGAATGCTGCTAATTCAATCTACAATTATTTCTACGAGCAGTTCAATTATGCGCAAATAGCTTCTGACACAAGGATCATAGTTGAGCATTTTAAAGGCGACAGAGGCAAATATGTAATATTCCATAGCTTGTATGGCAGAAGAGTAAATGATTGCTTGTCAAGAGCAGTTGCATTTGCAATAGCTCGCACTCAGCATAAGGATGTAGAGATAGGCATAAGTGATAATGGATTTTATATCCTGTCAGACAAGAAAATTAATGTAATGCAAGCGTTCAAATTAATAAAATCAAAAGAATTGAGGAAATTAATGAACCTGGTGATTGACAAGACTGAAGTTCTTAAAAGAAGATTCAGGCATTGCGCAGGACGCGCTTTAATGATATTAAGGAATTATAAAGGAAGGAAAAAAAGAGTTGGAAGGCAGCAGGTTTCATCTATGATACTTATGAGCGCTGTAAAACGCATAAGCAACGATTTTTCAATATTAAAAGAAGCAAGAAGAGAAGTTCTTGAAGACTTGATGGATATTGAAAATACAAAAAAAATTGTTGAAGGTATTGAAACAAAAAAGATAAAGCTCGAAGAGATACATACAAATATTCCTTCACCATTTGCATTTAATCTGGTTGCCCAGGGCATTACTGACATAATGAAAATAGAAGACAGGGTTGAATTCATAAGAAGGATGCACAAGAATGTTCTGGCAAAGATTGGATTAAAAAAAGGAAAAAAAGACAAAGAAGAATACGCATTCACTTACAATGAGTTCTGGAAGAAAACAAAGGAAAAGCTTGATGCAGAAAAAGACGAGAAAAAAGAAAAACTGAAAATGATGGCATGGAACATTAAGAAAGTTCCAATGTATGCAAAAGAAGAAATCGTAAGGATGATTGATGGTGATGAAGATATTAGGGAAGATGTTCTTGAAGCAATTGAGAAGTACAAGAAGGATATTAAAAAGAACTGGCCAAAAGAGCTTTCTGAATTTGTCTTTGAAAAGATAAAAAAAATGAGATAACTATACACTAACCTTTACTTTTTGTTTCGCAGAGCGTTTCTTTAAATCCTCCAGCATTAATGTGTCATCTATCTCTATAAGTTTCTTTATTTTGAGGTTATCCTTATTTAATTTGTATAATTTTGCCTTTCCAATTACTCTTGTTGGTATAATTATCTTATTTTTCACCAAATTGTTCCATATTCTATATAATGTGGACCTTCCAATTCCTGCATTTTTTGCCATATCTGTTATTGAAAAATCCAGCTCTCTTTCAGTTAATAGATAGTCTAAAACCCTTATAGTGGGGGAATCTCCCATAAATTCTATGAATAATGATTTGGTTTCCATATTAGTCACCTAGAATATAACATATATCAACTAGTATTTAAATGTTACTATTTTGGGACAATATCGTACCAAAAAAAGCACAACGATTTATATACTTGTTTGCATTATTCTCTTCTCATGGGCTTTACAAAAGAAGATATTAAAAAGAGAATAATAATCAAGCTTGTCAGATGGAGAAAATGGGGTGGTTCACATACTGAGAATATACTCAGGGGATTGCCTTCTCATCTGAGAGGGGATAAGATAACAAAACAAGCTTTAAAAGAATTGGAAAAAGACCAATGGATAATTCCAGCAAAGAAAACAGGCGAAATTCATTATTCACTTAACCCAGAAAAAACAGATGAAATACTGCAATTTTATGAGGGGTTTTGTAAAAGATGATACTCGGCATAACAGGTTCGTTTGGAGCAGGAAAAACAAGGGTAGCTAATATTCTAAGAAGATATGGCTATAAGATAATAGATGCTGACAAGATAGGTCACAGATTATATAATAAGAAAGCAATAAAAGATAAAGTTATCAAAACATTTGGCAAAGGCATATTAACTAAGGATAAGATTGATAGGAAAAAACTAAAGAATATTGTTTTCTATGATAAAAAAGAGTTAAAGAAGTTGAATAAGATCATGTGGCCTGAAATCATCAAAGAAATAAAATCAATAAAATCAGCTAAAAAAATAGCCATAGATATTGCCATCATAATCGAAGCAAAAGCATTATCTTTAGTGGATAAGCTGATTGTGGTCAAGATTAACAATAAGAGATTAATGAAAAGATTAATAAATAAAGGCAAATACACAAAACAGGAAATAAAGAATATTTTAAAGTCACAATTACCGCAGAATCAGAAATTAAGGTATGCTGATTATATCATAGATAACAGCAAATCTTTAGCAGATACAGGGAAGCAAGTTAAGAATATTATTAAAAAAATAAATCAATAAAAAAAGAATCAATAAAGAAAACTATCAATAAAAAATTCCATTAAATAAAAATAATAAAAAGGCAAAATGACAAAAAGAATTGCAGTTTACCCTGGAAGCTTTGATCCAGTCACTAATGGGCATCTGGATGTAATAGAGAGATCACTAAAAATCTTTGACAAAGTAATAGTAGCAGTTGGCGACAATCCAGAAAAAAAGCCATTATTTACAACAGATGAAAGAACTGAGATGCTGAAAAGCTCAACAAAAAACATGAAGAATCTGGAGATAGACTCATTTAATGGCTTGATGCTTGACTATGTCAAAAAAAAAGGTTCTAACATACTAATCAGGGGCTTAAGGGCTATATCTGACTTTGAATTTGAGTTCCAGAGAGCATTGATGAACCGAAAAGTGAATGGTGACATAGAAACAGTATTTATCATGACAAAAGGAAGCTATGTGTTTCTTGATTCCTCTATAATTAAAGAAATGTCTATGTTTGGCGGCTGTGTAAAAGACCTTGTTCCTGATATGGTGGAGAAAAAGCTTAAAGAAAGGTTTCAGCCCTGAATCTCGTAGTTTCTCTTAGCAACATAGGGCCTTTTTTCTTCGCCCCCTCTTCTAACCAACCTAGTAACATAACCAGCAATAGCATTCTTCAGCTTAACAGAACCAACGTCAGTAAGCTGGCTTACAGCCTCCTTGTTCTTCCCAAAATCCTCTGTGAATTTTTCTCTATACTTCTCTAAGAGCTTCAAAGAAAGCCTTTTTATAAGCACTGTTTTTATTCTTCCCATACTCTAACCAGGATTATGGGTTATTTATAAGCTTTGTGCTCTATTTTGTCACCACTTTCTGGAAACTACAAACCGAAAGCTTTATATACTAGTTCGTACATTATCTATCCTGACGTAGTTATAACCGAAAAGTTTATATTATAGTAATTTAAGAATAAAGTATTATAATCTAAAAGGTGAGAAAATGGCAAAAGAAGAAGAAAGTGCAGGAAGAAGAGCTGCTAACCGGATGAAAGAAGCTGTTGATAAAGGAAAGGGTCTTAGCGATATGGTAGATGGGCTAATGAGACCTTATGTGGGGAAGAGCGGTGATGATGAAGTTACTAAGCTAGTCAATGAATTATATTCTTCTGAGACAAAAGCAGATTCTTACTTAAGGGCCCTACCCAATTACGTTCCTGGAGAAGATTCAACAAAACCCGTCGAATCTTTAATTGCTGAATATGGGTTGAACGAACAGCAATTAAGAGATGTAGTTACGCGTAATTTAAGGGATGGAAAGATTACATCTGAAACTGTTGAGGCGCTAAAAGGAGCTATTAGAAATAGGCTGGAAGGTAAATACATAGAGCCTATTGCACATCTCGTTACAGCTGCTACAGACAAAAATAAAGTTGGAACATTAGCAGATATTGTTGGAGAAATTGATCCTGAGTCTAAAGGCCATGTTGAAGCTGATATAAAAACATTGACACATGATCAACCACAACTAGTGGATGCAGAAGCTGGAAACGTATTGTCTCAAGCGCTGCAACTTCATAAGGCAAGGGCTGAACAAAAACTTTATAAAGGCACTCAACCCGTGGGATATAGTTATGACAAAGCAGCATAATTGATATCTAATATATTTGTTTAGTAAAAAGAGGCATGAATCATGAAAAAGTACAGAAGTGTTTTAGATAAGGTTGTAAGAGTTCTCACCAACAAGAAACTTAAAAAAGAAGAAAGGAAAGAGAAAGCATTTAGGATTCTGAATGCGCATTATGGCAAAACACATATGGTGTTTAAACAACTCGAATCTTTGAGTGAACTGCAAAGACATTATCATGACCAGATTTACATACTGATGCAATTTCTTCTTGATAAGAAGAAACATAAGGATACAAAATTTCTGATTGGTGAAGTTAAGAAATGCAAGGAGATGCATTTGGACAGAATAAAGATAATAAAATCTATTCTTAAAAGAGAGAAGTTTATTGATTGATTCTTTCATTTATATTCAATTTCCCTTTTTTTTCAATTTCTTCAATTTTCTCTTTCTAAAACCAAAACATTTATATACTAGTATTACTACTTCATAGTTATGACAGAGCACTATTTTTCAGGTTCGAAACCAAAAACAATACCTCCTCCTGAGATACCTGGCTCTTGTTTAGGTCCATTTGGAAGTCCATATAATATTATGGACCATTGGGCTAGTGAGTTGAGGGCTGAAGGAAAGAGTATTCTCGAAGCAGAAAGAGAAAAATATGGCCCTGAGATTGCAGAACATAGCTTTGGTTATGATAAGGGCCTGCAGATACCTGAAGACAACTGGGAACAATTCATAAGATGGAAAGAACTAAGCGAAACACCACAAGCTTTGGATATAGTGCCAGTAGGAGATGAAATAGGCATTAAAGTAAGCGCAAGAGAAAGATTAGTTGAAGGGGCAAAATATGTCCATGATTCTGAAGTTGATGTGCCGATAAATCGTGTAGGGGTATATGTGCATAAAGCAGAAAACCTAAAGCAGGCTGTAACTAATTATATGGGCTCAGGAGAAATGCAGCAGCTTCATGGCTTTATGAAAGGCAAAGGCTATAGCATAACACAGGATATTGATTCTTTTGTTGTTGCTGACATGACACTTGGTGAAGGATTAGTAGCAATTGCTGCTGTGCATAGGGTAGAGAATTGGCTTGCATTTAACAACCAATTTAGAGATATTATTGCAATGTATTCAGAAGCAATGGGTGTTGATTATGACACTACAGAGATGTATGTGGTTGCGCATGAAATAGTGCACCTGTATGGGGTTAATTCAGAAGAAAAGCTTGAAAACCTATTGTTAGAGTTCTACCAAAGCAGAGCAAATAAAGAGCCAGACGGTGATACAGAAGGAATACCAAAAAGTATAAGGTCTGAAAGAGGAGCGTATTTGGAAAAAGCCAGGATACCTTTATTAAGATTAGCTTCAATGGGGAAAAAACCTTCTTTTAATATTGAAGCAGTAGTTGGGCAGTTATTTACAGAAGCAAAAGAAAACGGATTAAGCAGAGAAGAAGCAGAGCAGTATGTTGATACTTGCTTAGAGGATTATGCAAAAGCTAAGAAAACAGATTACAGTGATAATGGTAATATTGATACTGATTACAGCGATAGAAAAGACACAGAAGCATCTAAAGAGGTTGGTAAAGATGGAGAATCAGCTGTATGTGAGATGGCTGTAGATGGTGAAGCAGCCACAGAGAGTGGCGAGGGAGCAGAAGGCGGTGAATCTGCAGGAGAAGGAGCTTCAGAATGATTTCTGTAGTTTATCAACAACCAACAACAAGAATATCCTTGCCAGTATAAAGCTGAAGAAGAATAATATTGTAATGAGTAATACTAACCAGAATGCCATATCAACAGCAAAGTAAAGCAGAAAGAACAACAGATAAACAACAGCTACATTTATCAGGTATGTTAAAAATATTATATGGGCTTTTTTGAATCCAATTGAGAATGTTTTTCTGAAGACATCTTTTAGCTCTGTTCTTCCAACCAAAGCAAAAGAGATAAACATAAAATAAAGAACAATAAATGCAAGGACAAATGCTATATAGCCAAAACCAGAACTACTTTCAACCATAAGGTCTGCGAATGATATCTTAATAAAAAATAAGAGGAATACTAAAATCACAGTGCCATACAATAAAGTCAATAAAATAAATTTCCAGAGATACAGAAAAAATTCTTTTGTGCTTTTCCTTGCAATCAACTTGTCTGTAAAAGCCCAGTTAATGCCGTTGAGTATAGCAAAAATCAAAAAAGTTATTATTACCAGTTTCTTTAATGTTTCTACAATCCCTTCATAATTAGTATAAAGCTGGGATGTATCAAGGATATCCTCTTTTTGCAGCATTTTTTCTGCAACAGTCTCGTCATCAAGATCCAGATTGTCAAAGAACTGGCTCATTGACTCAAGGTTGCCTGCTATCACAACATTGTAATTTATCTGGACAACAGTCAGGATCGAGAAGAAGATTATTTGTAAAATGAATAATGCTAATATTAGTAGTTTATTGCTTTTTACTAAAGAGAATGTTTCTTTTAATGAGGTTGAGATTATGTTTTTTTTCTCAGCTATTATTTCCTTTTTCTCTTGTTTTTTTATTGGTTTCTTTTTTTTCATTGTTATGGTTTGTCGCCTTCTCTAATGATAAGTGCCCTGAGATCATCCATGCTTCCAACCCAATTAGTGGCAGTGCCTCCTATGATATCATTCATCTCCTCCTTTGGAAGTTCAATACTCAAATCAGTAAGGACCTGGGTAACTTTTTCTGCATGCTCATCATACTTCCCAGTTAATCCCTGTAATGCTACTAATGCAGCATTATATATGTACGGCTTTTCTGGTTTTGTAAAAAGGTTCTTATCTGCTGCTGCCATTCTAAGCTGAGCATGTAAAATTCTTTGACGGCTACTATAAATACGATTTTGATAAGACGCAATTCCACGATTTTGGCTATGTGATTCCCTACGAAAATCAGTGTCAATTCCCCCCCCACTATAAAATGTTATATACAGGGTGAATGTTTCATCTGATGATGTCTGAACTTCATATGCTGCTGTATATCCTAACTCTTCATTTATTGCGACGAGTGTATGGCTGGTAAATGAAAGTGGGAGAGTATCCATTTCTCTCTGAATCCAAGTACTTCTGGTTCCCTCTCTTTGCTGAACCCATCTAATCCCCAAATCATTAACTCCTGATGCATCCTCTAGCAGATACATGTCTCGTGTATTCTCTCCCCAAATTCTTTTTTCCAATTGATCTGGGTGATAAACCAGTATTTTCCTTCCATTTTTCAAGTCATCTAAAATAGTACTGTTTTGCTCAGCTGTCCCAGAATATTCATCTCCATAATTCCTATTATACCATTCAGAAATCACATCATGAATAGAATCCATGGGGTATCCTGCATAGTCGAATACAGCCCTAACATCAAAATGAGAGGGTATCCCAATCATTGCAAGTTGATTTGCATCAGTAATTATCCTTGGTGTCTCATCAACAACTGGGCTTGGTGGTGCTCCACTGGTTGCTCCCTGCAGTATCTGTGAAAGAGTGATTTTTGTTGAAGCACTTAACCATGCAGGCCTCCTTCCGTGCCACTGATTCCAATCCGTTGGGTCATCCTTGCCTAAAAGACGAGTACCTTTGTTAAATCTGGCAAATTTAAAATCGTGGTCTTGATTGTGATATAGAAGCAATACATAATAATACTGAGAATCTGAATCTGTTTCAAACACATCACCTACTTCATAATCAGTATGATATACATTACCTTTTCTGTATGGGTGACTACCTAAGAATGTCTCTAAATTAATCCTTATGGCAGGAAACTCAGTGCTGCCAGGTTCACGTTGCTGATAATAATAGCCATTGTTAGAAATATATGTAACCTTATCCTCATAGATTATATAGGTTCTTGATAAGCCGTCATTTGATTTATAATACCTACCTATAGTATTATCCTTAATCCTATAATACCCTGTTGTGTCTCTAGGTTTAAGATATTTGTTAGCCTCTCCAGGGACAAGTTCTAATCCAAGTTCTGTGATTATAGCCCGTACATCCGCAGGTATTGTTGGTGTTGTTGTTACACGCTCTAAATCCTGTGAAAATGTTGTACGCTTTCCCACCTCAACATTTGCAGCCCCAGTATATTCCTTATAGTCTGCCCTTATCAACTTTACAAGGTACTGTTTAGGAGTTAATTGAAGAGTCAGTGGTGTTACTCCTTGTTGTTTAATATTATCTAAAAAGATTTCTGCTCCAGGAGGCACTGTTTCTATGATTAATGTGCCTGTTTGTGGTGGAGTTAGAATCACAAAATCCTATTCAACTGTTGTACGCTCTCCCGCCCCAATATCTACAGTCCCAGTATATTCCTTATGGCCATCCATTTTCAAATTTACACTGTAACGTTTAATAGGTAGTTCAAATGAATTTGGTGTCACTCCTTCTTCAACATCATCTAAAAAGATTTTTGCTCCCGGGGGACGTGATGTTATATATAATGTGCCTGTTTGTAGTGGTTGAGGTGCAACTGTTTCCTGCCCTATCTGTAAGGGCTGAATTTGAGTACAGGCTCTTAACTCTTCAGGGGAAAGTTGGTAACCAGTCCCCTCAACAACACTCAGTTGTCTGTCTAATAAAGCACGAGCATTTTTTTCAAAAGCAACAAAAAACAAATTACCATCACCTGTAACCACAACCAATACAAGATAATTCCCAGCTCTTTGGCTACATTCAAATATATCTCCTTTATCATATCCTGTAGTACCTATAGGATCCCCCCTATCTGGAAGGGTCCCTAAGAATCCCTTTAAATCAGGTCTTACAGCAATCCAATCAACTCCAACACGGGGAAGCTGCATCTGATAACATGAGAACAAATTGAAGTTATTACACAATTACCATCAACTGTATAACGTTTATATATAACTCCATCAGATGTAAACTGAACAATCTCCTCACTTCTGGTCATGTAATAATCTCTTGAGCCAGATTTAACATATTTGCCGTCTTCTCCAGGTGTTAATCCAAGTTTTGATATCATATACTTCACTTTATCAGGTATTCGTGATTCAAGATATACCAATAGCTCATTATCTGAAGGAACATTTTCAGTATCAGCAGTAGTCAGATAAGCATAAAATCCAAACTCTGGATTTCCCCATCTATCACCTGGAGACTCTGCTGTCCATTCTCCTATTGTGGTGGTTCCAGGACGCATTATAACATCAGTTGGGTTGTTTTCAACCGCCTCATTACCTCCCCCTTCACCCCTACGTGTTTCATCAAATGAACCAAGAGCATCATCAAGCTCAATAACAACAAAGCTGAGAGACCTGCCAACACAGTGTCCTTCATGCTCAACAATAATCTCAGCAATATCATTTTCTCGGGATGTTTCTGATTTCCATCTGGCGCTTTTTAGTTTGCATGGTTCCCTGAGTATGGAAACAGGAACATCTGCTACACTGAGTTGCCTTCCCCGATCACCTCTTTCATCGGATTCATAGATGTTAGTTACCCACCCATCATTATTTACCATAAAAATATGTCCTGCATTGTCGTATACAGGACTATCCACCATTAGTCTTGTCATCATTGTCCATGCAGGTGGAAGTTTAGCTGTATCAATGGCAGTCCAAGTACTGATAGTTGTCTTTTGCCCTGCTGCATCATACGAAACTACTGGTCTTATCGATGCTACACCACTAAGTTTTATGTAGCTATCCCTCACTGCTCCAAGATTTTGCCCATGTAATCTCTCCCAAGACCATAACTCAGATGTGCCTGCGTAAAGATCATTTGTATTAAATTCTGCAAATTTAAAATCAGCCCCCCTGAAGTCAAGAAGCACGTATAAAAAGTCAGACCGGCCTCTTCTTCTAAATACATCACCCACACTATACTTAATACCCGGCCAACTTTCACCTTTTGTAAGTCTACTTAAGTATTCATGAAACTCAGACCTTATTTGTTGCCAAGGATTATTCCCTACCTTTTGACGTTTAAAATTATATTTACTAGTAAAAGTGATTGTATCACCCTCAATTGTGTATGTTCCGTCATAGCTACCATCAGGTTTGAGCCGATCAATGCTATTGCCCTTAACTTCATATCGCTGACCACCTGTTGAGTCTCTTATCTTGTACTTGCCCTCTTCAGCACGGACCAGATTAAGTCTTTGGATCATAGTCTGTATGCCTGCAGCTATTGCTGCTGTATCTGCTCCTTCTGGTGCTGTAGCTTCTGGTTCTGCTTCTTCTGCTCCTGTTGGTTCTGGTGCACCGGAATATGATTGTGGAGTTAGGCTTGAAACATCTTCGACTTTCTCAAAATAGGTTTGCATAGCTTCCCGATGATAAGGAAGTTTACCTGTTCTAGTTCCAAAGTCATCATTCCAACTTAAATCCTGGTTAAAAGGAATAAACATCAAGGTTCCTTCACTTGGATATCCAATCATTACTAAGTATCTTGGTGTTTGAGTATCTTTAAACACCTCTCCTTTCTTATAGGAAGTACCAGGTACTGTACTTCCTATGTCTGGAAGAGGAGTAGCTAAATACTCATGCAAGTTAGGTTTTGAAAAAACCCATTTACTCTGATCATAAACATCCAGTCCAGGATTTATTTTCTTAACAAAACCCTGGAAACCAACCCTTGTTATCACGCCATGGCTGTCTATTGTATTGTAATCATTATCTTCATCGCTAGATAATACATGAACTAAGGTATTACCCCTGATTTCATAATGGGCATCTGGATCAGCAGCAGAATAATATTTTCCATCTCTTGAGCTAAGTCTGTATCTTGAAACAATGTCCTGTACAGTATATTCTCGTTCTGGTCCTGGTGGTGCTCCTGCTGGTTGTGTAGTTGTTGTAGTAGTTGTTCCACCAGCTTCTTCTGCTCTCTGCCTTATCTCAATCCTATACCTTTCCTCTTGAAGATCTCCTTTAAACATTACTACATCAGCTTCACTGCAATTAATACCGCCCTCTGCGTATATTGTTTCTCCAGCGTTAAGGTTAGTTAGTTTGAACTCTATTGTTTTATATTCGCGGCTTCTTGCTCGTTCTTCAGTTACTATCTCAATTGTCTTATCCCGCAATCCAGTTTGACCAGTTCCCAAAACAACCCTTTCAATCTCAAATTTAACCTTATCCCCATTATCATAATCTTTAGTGATGATTGGATGATTGCCGCCATCAAAGTCAATAGTGTAGCCACCTGGAGTTTGCCCTCCATTTTTGTACTCGCTTAATGGTTTATAATCCCCTTCCCTTGGAGAACTATCTCCAACATAGATTTTATCAGTGCTATCAGGACCCAGACCTATTCTTCTATCGTCATCTACATTTTTAAAATCAATATAAATAGTTTTCTTTCCTGTCACCTGAGTATAATCATCCACCAAACGAGCTGTCCTTATTTCAGTTGGAAACCTAGCTAAGGCATGCACATCACCAATACTTAACCTCTCTATCAATGTTATTGGGGAGAATTGGTAATTATTTGGGACAATAACACCAGTAACTGCTGGGGCCCTCTCAAGCCTATCATATGAATCATAGATATTCATATACAAACACATGTCAGGCGCATTTGGTGATTTCCAGACAGCAGGACTAACAGTAAGGCGCTCTCCCTCGCGAAGTATCATATCGTTTCTTGCAGGCTCGCCATTAATCTCTATCCTGTCAAAGAGAATCTGCCCATTCCTCGCGTCATCCCAGAGGAAACTTCCTGATGGGCATGTAAACTCCCCATAAATAGCATCAAAACTGCATGCAGCTATATCAAAAGCAGTCCTATCCTTTATAGGAAAATAGAATATAGCTTCATCCTTATCAGCATCATAATGCCCTTCTGTAAAGCAATTAGCCTTTAACTCAGAACTTTGACCTATGCCCGTGTCTCTTATGCTTCTTGACGGCCTTAAAACAAATTTTAGATGGTCATATCTATGCTTGCTTGTTACAACCTCGCTTTTATCCCTGTCTTCAGCCACTCCCTGCTCCAGCCTTCTTCCGTCATGGAATAGGTAAGTACTGCCTGCATTGGCATTCAGGCAATCACAGTTTATTCCTTCAGGGTCATTCACCTTGTCGCAATTTATTCCAGGATATTTATTAGCTTCTTCTCTTGTAATGCATGCTAAATAAACATCATAATCCTCTATCTCACAGCCAGGACTAATATACCATGATGTCCTGTAATCATACTTTGCAGTTCCTTTTCCTATGCTTGGGTCAAATGTTAGGTATTCCCTTGTTTTAGTTACTGGCTGCACTAAAGTAGCATACGGCACTGAATAAGCAACATCCAACATGCTTTGAGCTCCCAGATTCCAGTCATTACCAAAAGCAGCCAAGCATATCTTTCTTGCAGTATCTTCCTGACCATAACCAAATTGATTACCAATCTGGACATTTTTGTAGTCTCTTTGCAAATCCTCGCCTGATTCTGAAACACTCTCCCATAATGCTGTTGTTCCTCCCCTCATATAATCAAATATACTTGCCTCTTGTTTTGCAGCATCACCCTTTGCATCTGTGCTTTCCCATGGATAGCAGCCATCTGCAAAAAACGAGATAGCGC
>CAZOXR010000013.1:0-13894 GCA_964583885.1 uncultured Methanosarcinales archaeon
CCATGTACATCTTGATAATCTCATAATGCTGCCTTAGGTATTTTAATGTGAATATTCTTCTGTTTTTTATCTCTTCATAAGTATGCTCTTTCCATGCCAGGAAAGTTCTTAACTTTCTTTTTAGGACTTCCCTTACTTTTCTGTTGAATTGTGATCGGTCACGTTCTACAACAACGTCACAATCCTCTTGTTTTCTTGGGTGTGTTGAGAAGAACAAGTCTGGCAAAGTTGTGAATTGCACTTCACGAGCCATGCCATAAACAGAAGCAGGATTCTTAGCTCCCTGCTCAACCATATCCACCCATATGCCTTTAAGTGTTATTTCAGCAGATTCCATGCTTCTGCTCTCTGAATATGAGTCAGCATAATAGCTTATTCTTTCATCCAGAACCCTGATTTCTCTTACCAGCTGGAAAAGCTCTTTGACCATCTTTCCTATTGTTGCTAGGAACTGGCTTACTTTCTCTTGCTGAGCCCCTAATCTTTGCTGAGAAGAGCCAAAAAAAGCAGAGTTTTCTGCTGCTGTAAAAATGTCTGTTATCTTATCTACATAAGGATATCCCCACATGTATCTCATGTAATCCAGAACCCAGAAATACGGCTCCTCAATGGATATATTAAAGCCTTCAACATAAAGCTTGTATCTTCCGCCTGGCTTAGGATAGCCTGTAGCAATTAGCGCTTTAGCTCCAGTAGCTTCTCTTGCTTCTTCTGCTACCTCTTCTTCTCCTTCACCAATCTGCTTTATGTGTTCCTTTGGGTCTTTCATCTAACACCTCTTTTGGTGTTTTTTTATTTTTTGGTTATATATACTTTTCTATTTTATCTATAATCAATAAAAAATACTTTATTTATTTTTTATCACCTTTTTTCTTTGGCTTATGAAGCACTATCACTGAGCCAACCCTGTCAATAAGCATTGACCTTGTTTTTCCTGCCAGCTCTACTGCCATTGTTTTTTTATGCTTGCGGTCTTTAACTGCTGACTTCAAAAACTTTATTTTTATTATTCTCTTGCCGTTAAGCTGACTTGTAATCTCTTTTATTGCTTCTTTTGTAAAGCCTTTCTTGCCTATGTGTATATGCGGCTCCATGCTTTTTGCTTTTTGTTTTAGTTCGTGTTTTTTTGATGTCATAGTGGTCTCCTCCTGTATATCTCAAATCCAATAATTATTAAGATTATTATGGCTGCACTGGTTATCAAAACCAGTTTTAAGTTTATCTCTACCTTCTTTGTATCTTCTGCATAAGGAATATATGCTTCTTCCTCAATAACTCCAAATTGCTCTTTCTTTGTTACTGATTTATATGTTTCTTTTGATGCAGCGACTTCTAGTTCATACGTTCCTATCTGGGATGCCTTGATTGAAGTAGGCAATGTCAACTCCTCTGTTGTTTTGTCAGGATATGTGAGCTTTGCATTAATTGATGGATTTTCAACTGAAGATATATAATCTATGAAAATCTTCTTGTTTTTTATGAATGTCTTTGATTTATCCTCACAATTAATATCTTTGCATGTTTCTAATAGGAAGGAGAGCGGCAGAAGAGCATCTATGTTGAATACCTCTTCTTTTATCTGCCTAAATGGCTCTGTTACCTTTATGATAGCTAAACATTGTTGGGATATGGTCTCATCTGTAACTTCTGGCCCTTCATAAGACAGCGTTGCAGGGATATCTTTTCTTAGATTTATTTCCCTGGTTGCTAGAAGAGACTCTGGAATGTCTATACATTTAATTGTGGGGGTGTAGAGAATCTCTTCATTCCTATTAGATAAAAAAGTATAATCAAACTTTATGGTATCTCCGATAAAGAAATCCTTTGTATCAATTCTAATGTCTATTGAAGCAGAAACAATGCTAACTAATAAAATCAGGAATACTAGACTAAATAAAGCCTGTTTTTTCATTTTCCAATCCCCCCATCAAAAGTTGGGTCTCCAACAAGAATATCCTGCTGCCCATATGTGCCTGGAGTTTTTTTGGTTTTCCAGTCAAGCCTTGCTTCTTTATTCTTTCCGATTTTGAATGCATAACCAATTGAGTTATGATTAATCAAGATCTCATCTAAGAATTCATCAAGGAAATGATGGCCGTATATGTTGTCAACAGCCCCAATATAGCCAATTGCGCCCCTTCTTATCATATTTGTGCAGAAAAGACGAGCCTTTACATTTCCATAATCACATGTTGCGCAGGCAAAACTATATCCAAATTGAGGCGCTAAATTCTCTAAACGCCTTGCTCTGATTATCTCAGACCAGGAAGAAGCGCTTCCATGATCAGCATATACAGACAAACTTGAATCATCGAACATACTACTATGCAATCTGCTAAGATCTTCACAATCACTTGTTCCGGATGGTTGAGGCACGCCATCGATTAAATCCTGGTTGCATGTTACAAAAGGATCAAAAAATTCTTCATATCTTGAAAACAATTCATCACATTCTACATCAAAATAGCATTCGCAAAAGCCAGTTCCACATTGATATCTTGGTATCCCTTGGTCATAATAGTCTCCTACCATCATGATTGTAGCTCCTGTTGCTCTATCAATCTGATTGTAAAATAATATCCTTGCTAGATAGGATGAGACATCTGAAAGGGTTATTCCCATTATCCTGCCAGTTGAGAATTCCCCTTCTGTGTCTCCGTCCAGATCTCCATAATGCCTAAAATCAGCTTCATCATTAGAATTATCCCTAACAGGAATTGCATCAGGGCTGGCAAAGATAGTTAAATAATAAGGGTCAAAATTACTTTTCATCCTAACATCTGCTAAATAGACTGGACCTGGATTTTTGGATTTTAAATTTACTATGAAACTAGTTTCTTCAAGCATTTCAGCTGGAATATCAAAACCCCTTCCTTTTTTACCATTTGAATTGCTTAAGTCTATATCTCCAACAAATTCATTATTGATATAAACATCTAAATCACTCAGGCTACCTGCTCCTGATTCAGCATTTACAACAAAATAAGAATAATCTTCATTTTCAAAGTAAAACTCAGACTCATCAGCAGAGCCAAATGAAGCCACTTGAATAGTCTCAACTCCTGTGGAGTCATTCTCTCCAAAATAATGTAAATTCCAATCTTTATCAACTATGATCAATTTATCTTGGTAATAGAAAACAAGATCTGCGTTAAAATTTAGGGTTATATTCCTAACGCCTTGGTAATAATACCTTCCTAAGGGTTCCTCAGCATTCTGAATAGGGAGGCTATGATAACAATCTGCAATCTCAGTTCCAACTGATTCCTGATTAAATAATACATCTACTGTTGTACTTGCTTCATCGCAATTATAGAAAAATCCAGGAATCCTGACCCGGTAATTAGAACTTCCGATTACAGACATGGCCTCTGAAAATTTCTGCTTATTTTGATATTCCTCTGCTATTTTAGAAAAGTCAAATTCATCTGTATATCTGAACTCTGTTTTAGAAGTATCTAAAATCGGCTCTCCTATTGCAAAAGCCTCAGCACCCCTATAAACATTAGTACGCATATAAAGGCTGGTTACCTGGTTATACTTATCAACCCAATTAGCTTCCTCCCATCCTGATAAACAAATCTCATAATCAAAATCCCAGTTTAGGCAATAAAATATTGTCAAATTATCTAAGCTCTCTACGCCTAATTCATGATAGTCTGGATAGAAGAACCTGATATCAGCAGACTCGTAATTCCAGAAAACCTCATTAACATAAATTCTATATAGTCTCTTGCCTTCTTCCTCTCTAACATTTTTATAATCTTCTGAAATAACAAACATATTACCATGAAGATCAGAATTTCTAAATATACTAATTACATATTCTGTATTTTCATCAATCATATTTTCTGATTTTATAATCCAAAGATCAGTTTTAATATCTGGGATAGTGAATAAAGCAGGTTCTGTTACTAAATCAATAGTTTCAGGGCTACCCCAGTTATACGCGATTCCTAAATATCTTGGTACATAATCTGCACTATTGTTTATAATTTCAAAAACAACATCCTTTAATTTATATGCCTGAATAGTTCTAATGTGTTCATTATTTTCTAAATTAACATCATTATCACACTCAACATGAACTTTTAGCTCATGAGCGCCTATACCTTCTGGTGTCCAATATACTTCAATCTCTCTGTACTCATTTGGATCTAAGGAACTGATTGACTCCTTTTTTATCAATACATTATTGTCATAAAATGAATAGTTAATATTGCGAGCAGTCTCAGTCCCTTCGTTTTCAATATAAATCTCAACCTTGTTTTCCTGATTAATTTCTACATCTTTTGCATCTATCCACACACCAATATCAGCTCCTGGCAGTCTAGCTTGCCTATATAACCGAATTTCCTTATTTCCTCTGCCTTTACTATGTTCATAAGAAACATTAAATAATAAATAATATTGCCCAATCTGAACAGGCACCCAATCAAAAGAAAATTTTTGTCTTTGTTCATTAATATCTCCAATATCCCTGCTTTCTGCTAATTCATAATTTGCTGCATATGGTTCCCTGATATAAAAATCAACAACAGCATTCTGAGCAGCTTCAAGGCCATCATTCCAAAGAGTTAAATTTATTGTAGAACCTTTGTTAACTAAAACAGGATAAGAAATGTCCCAATAATAATAGATGTGTGGCTCACTTGTAACTGCTTTAACACTAAACCTATTTTCATTGTTTGCAGGATTTGAGTCTTCCTCTAATTCTGCTTTGACTAAGAAATCATACCACCCCTCCTCTGCTGGTGTAAATTCAAACACAATCTCTTTTATTTCATCTACATCCAAAGAATCAATAGTTACACTATCAATCAAATTGAGGGACTGGGAACACCCTTCTGGATTACAATCCCAACGATTTTCATAAAACTCAACATTAAACTCTCCTGCAGCTAAAATCCCTATATTTGAAACAGAAACATTAAACTTATTTACAGAATCTATACCAATTTTGGAGGGGTGTTCTGTATTAATTTTTAAGTTTGGTTGTGGACCAATCACACTTATGGCAGTTGTCCTATGGTTGTTTTGAACATTTGATTCATTTGAGGATGTTGAAACATTAAGCCATAATGATGCTCTTTCAATTTTTGTTGGAGTCCATTCAAATTGAACAGTCTTTGTTTCATCTTCAAGGATACTTCCCACTTCAACCCGGTCTATAAATATAAATTGACGCGAATAACTTGAAAAAGGAGGTACAGGAACATCATCTTGTGGAATTACTCCGCCCCCCCCACCAGAACTTGCTGCTGAATCATTAATTTTATAAACCTCTAATACTGTGTTTTCTGCAACACTAAAGCCAATATTCCTGATTCTTACATCTATTTTATTAAGATTATTTACAAAAACTGAGGGGTAATACTGATGCTCTATAGTTAAATCAGATTTCCCTGATAAAAAGAAGGTAATTGAGTTTGTTACTCCTAACATATCAACAGGATTATTTTCAAAACCACTTGAGCAATCTTCAGAATATGTGCAACTGGAAAAGGACCCATAATAATTATTTTCAAAGAAATAATTAATATTAGTGTCAACATTTTCAAAATAATTTGTTTTATCTGGAACAATTAATTCATGTTTTGCAGATGCTAAAATCGGGGCAGCTAAAGAGGTTTTGCTATACAATTCGTGAATAGTTTCTGGTGTTTTATCAGGTCTAAGAATATCCTGGCCGTATATATCTAAATCATCTGGATTGGTTAGTATGATTTTAGTTGTGTTAGTTTTATTGAGATAAGCCTGTTGCATGCCATTTATGTCATATTCTTCACCGCAGCTACTTCCATCAGGAATCACAGCTCCAACACAGATAACATTTCTATTGGAAAAAACATCGGGTGTATCTGAGCCTGTTCCTTGAATAATCAAAGGCGCATTGATCAAAGAAGCATATGCTGAGGCTAATAAAGCTAGTTCGTAATTATCTTCAACATAAACAACATCTTCAAAATTTTGCCAATAAGATAAATAATCTATTGGAGCTATTCTTTTGAGCTGGTTTAATTGCAATCCGGCTCCATGTTCTGGTTCTGCTATTAGCAGATCATCTAATTCCTGGGGAGTCTCTCCAATAATACTCACTAAACCTGGTGAATATTGCTGTATAAAATAGATAATTGAGTCTACGTCAACCACTTCTTGTATTTCCTGTATAAAAGGGTAGCCTGTAAGGTTTAATAAAATCATGAGCTGTTCTTCGCCTGTAGGTATTATGTAGTCTACAGGGGCATAATATCCTCCATGACTGTTTAATTCAAACCCAAAAGCAATGATCTTATTTTTTTCTGTTTGTTCACCATAATGCCAGTCAATACTGTCTCCATTACTCAAGTACATGATATCTGATATCTGGCCTGCAACATACATAGGGATAAACTTTCTGAAGTCAGCTGCTATGCTTTTGAATAAACTAGCATCAGGCGTTGGCTCATAAATATGGCCCCATGGGTATAGGATGTATCCTCCTGTACTATGGTAATCCAGAACATATTTGAAATTGTGACTTAACACAAGGTCTCTAATTGCCTTGGTTTCTGGCTCTGAAAAAGCAGCAGTTCCGCGATAAGATGATGACTCTGGAACTGGGCTTGAGCCACGGTCATCATATCCCCAAGTATACCCATAATTTCTATTTAAGTCAACACCATCATTAGCATCGATAATCCCATCACCATTGTTGTCTCTTGCGTTTTTTCTCCACCATAAGTCACTGGTTTCCACAATAACATGGCCATCAGGATTGACCATTGGAACAAACCATAATTCATGGTTGTCAACAATATTTTTTATCTCATTGTCTTGGCTATATTTCGCTAATAGGTAATTAATTATGAATATGGGAACTTCAACAGTCATAAGCTCTCTTGCGTGATGATTTCCAACAACAAGAATTTCTGTTTCTTCTTCTTCAGTATCTACATTGTCTGAAATTTTCATAGCTAATATGCTTCTATTCTGTATACTTTTTCCTATTTCATATACCTTGGCTATATCAGGATAGGTTTGTGACAGGCTATTCATTTCTTCTAACATAGATTGATAGGTATGATACTCTTCTGCAAGTTCATACCCTTCTCCACTGCCTGCAAAATTTGGTACATTAACTGGGATTGTCTCTAAATTGTAATTTGCTTTCTCAAAATAATCTTTCTGGTTGTCTGCAAGTACAACATCTACATAATCTTTCCCTACTCTTGCAATATCCAATTGTAATTCAAAAAATTCTTCCTTAGATTCTTCGTCTAAGTAAAACCTTACAAGGGACTTTCCATTTACAGAATATACACTTCCATAACTTGAACCTTCTTCAACAGACTCACTTGTAGGAAAATCAAAGGTTAATTTGTCTTCAGAATGATAAATTAGTGTTGGATAAACACAAATATTATCACTAGTTCCTGTTCCTCTCTGACATTCTTCTACTCCTGTCCATGTTGTGACTGGAACTAAAGGCAGAACGTCCTTCCAATTTCTATCTGAAATTAAGAAAGCTTCTTGCTCTGAATATCTTGATATATCCTTTTTATTTATCATTTCTTCACACTTTCCATTTTCTTTGTTACATTCAAGTAACTCAGGACAACCACAATCATCTTCTGTGCCAACCACTTTATCTGGGCCAGAACAATAATCAACTAAAATCCCACTTGCATTACAGTATTTTGAAATTGTTTGTGTTGAACACTCACCATACACTGTACCATCTTCACATGCTGATAAAGAACAGCTTCCATCTTCATTACAATCATAGTAGCCTTCAGGACATCCACATTCATTGCAATTATTCACTAATACTCCTTCTGTTGAGCAGAATGTAGGCTTTGGCTCAACTTCAGAACAAACTCCATACAATGTTCCATCCTCGCATATAGATAAAGAGCAGGTTCCATCCAAGTTGCAGTCATAATAACCTTCCGGACATCCGCAAGTGCTGCAGTCATTTAGAAGCGCACCTTCTGTAGAGCAGAACAAAGGAATGTCATCAGAACATTCGTCATACAGAGTTTCATCTTCACATGCTGATAAAGAACAGCTTCCATCTTCATTACAATCATAATAACCTTCAGGACAACCGCAAGTGTTACAATCATTGATTAAATTTCCTTCTGTTGTGCAGAACAAAGGATTTGTTACAGAACATCTGTCATATAATGTAGTATCAGAACATCTTGCAAGGTTATTTGTGATATAATAAATATCTGAGCTATCTATTCTTTCATTCTGGTTATAATCAGCGCAATAGTCTTTTTTTATCTCATTATTTATTATTTGCCTAGTCAGCTCAATATCTTCTTCATCCAGATAGCCATTGTAATTTACATCTCCTGCTAGACTACCACATGTTTTCTTGCATTTACCAGAGCTACACCCATTTGGGCATTCATAATAATCAACTTTGTATTCATTACCATCACAATATCTTTCTAATAGGAAATTATCAGTATAAGGCATGCATTTGTCATTTTTATCACCTAATCCTTTTTCGTCTGTGTATTTCACATCCCCTCTATTGTAATAATCAAGGCCATCTGAGTCAGTGCAGCTTGGAGTTAAACAATATTTGTGGTAAGTATTGCATACATCTCCATCTTTACAACCGCAGTTAACACAATCATCAACTAATGTTCCATCTTTAGTACAGTATTTCTCCATGTTTGCTGAACACCCCTTATACAAAGTTCCATCATCGCACTTTGCACGATTAGCAAAAACTAGGTTTCCATCTTCTTCTGTAATCTGTTCATCCTGGTTATAATCAGCGCACCAGTCTATATCTGTGTCTCCTAGGGAGAACATATCTATGATATACTCCATAATCATATAAACATCAATGTCATCAAGGTAACCATTATTATTAACATCTCCAAGTACACCATCACAAACTTTTGGAATTGGAGGACAATCACCAATATCAGTAATTAATGTACCTTCACAAATATCACTCATAGCTAAGCAGTTATCTCCAAGGCCTATCCCTATATCCCCACACCATTTGAATCCTGTGCCTATACAGGAATTGCAATTATTGTAATCTGAAGACATTGGTGTAAAACAATCAGCAGCAAAAACGCAGTCAGAAGAATATCCTGAAGAAGAAGAGCTGCAATCTCTGGTATTGGAGGTTATCCAGTCTGGCTCTCCACCTCCAATATTGTGGCAGCTTATTTTAATTCCGCTGCATGCCTTGCCAATAGATTGACAAGCACTGTTTCCGTTTTCGAATATTAAATTGCTGTCTTTTATAATGATATAATTTCCAGGTAACGTTGTTTCTAGTTGGTCACTAACTTGGATTTCAGCTATTGTTGTAGTTGTTACTATAGTTGTTGTTGCAGCTCCTGCTTGTTTTGATAAATCTTTTGGCTTGCAGCATTGTTTAGATGAGGTCCATAACAACCCACATCCACCAAAAGGACACCCAAGCCTTCCATAGCCGCCCCATTCTGTGTCTAAACAATCACACCTGCAAGTCCCTCCTTGCTCTTCACACTCATTCTCTGCTATCTCTCCTTCTATTGTTAAACTTTCTACTGTTATTATCTTCTCATTATTCCCAACACTGCCTGCTCTCAAAGCAATCCCTTTTGTATTTGCAGGCAAATCACGTAGTAATATAGTATAGCTTGTTTGTGTTGGAGTTATTATCAAAGAACGCGCTAGAGAGCCATATGATGGCTGGTTGTTATGGCTTATAGGAGTAGATGGCCAGTTGGTTATTGGCAGTACATCTACATCTAAATCATTTCCATTTAAAGAATTACGAAGATTTAATACTAATGTTGCTCTTATTTGAGTTGTATATTCCTGCTCAAACTTAATCAATGTTATAAATTCTTTTTGCTCATCATCATATCCTACACGGAGAAATGTAATATCCCAGTTTAAATCAGGATATCCTTCGTAGATATGATAATCAGTGTAATCAGCTGATTGTGAAAGAGACAAAGGCATTATAACTAGCAAAAACATACAGATGATTAGAATTCTCTTCCTAATGATGCTTTGGATGCTCATGTCCAAGCTCCCTCCTTTCATGCAATTCTTTTATATGGCCTAATTTCTTTTGAATGATTTTATTAACATCTCCGCTGAAATCCTCAATTAAAACAGATAAATGGTCTCCGCCAAGGAAATGCGGCAAAATAACATAGTCTGCTCCTGCGTCATAGAATGACAATGCTTCTTCAACTTGGTTTGCAGCTACAAATATTATGACTTCCTTGTTCTCTTCTTTTGCTTTTCTGATCAGCATAAGGTTATCCCTTTTTGTAGGTATTGTTGAGACAACCATCTTAGCATCTTTCAGATTTAATCTTTCCAAAACTTCTGTATCTCCAATATCCCCATACATACAGGCTACTTTTTCTTTCATAAGTTTCCTTATGACTTCTGGATTAAAATCAACT
This sequence comes from uncultured Methanosarcinales archaeon, assembly GCA_964583885.1. Taxonomy (GTDB): domain Archaea; phylum Nanobdellota; class Nanobdellia; order Woesearchaeales; family CAZOXR01; genus CAZOXR01. Next base: position 10,425 of record CAZOXR010000013.1, read on the forward strand.
ACAAGCAGGTGCTTCTTTAATCTCCTTATTGTTTTAACTACACTATATCCTATCCTATTATAGCCGCATAATATAACTTCATGCTTTTTCTTTTTTGGCATGTATTCAAGCTCTGAGCTGGATCTTGTGAATCTGTCAAAAACCTCTATGTATTTTTTTGTTTTTTGGAATGCCCTGTCTTCATATTTTATGAAATATGAGGTTAGTGTTATTGTGATTATTGCCATCAGTATTGTTAGTGTGAAAATGTCCTGGCCAATATGGCCTAAAATAAGGCCCTGCGCAACAATAATTAATGAGAATTCACTTACCTGGGCAAGAGACATTGAGCTTAGGAAGCTTGTTCTTTTTTTATAGCCCAAAAATGAGCATATGAACATCAGTATAAATGGCTTGAAGATTACCACAACTAATGTCAGTATTATTAACGGCTTTAGTATGGCACCCATTGAGCCAATTGTTAGTTCTAATCCTAAGGATACAAAGAATATTGTTGCAAAGAAATCCCTTAGTGATTTTATTCTTCCGATTATCTCTATGGTATATGGTGAATTGGCTAAGGTTACTCCTGCTACAAAAGCGCCTATTGCAATTGAAAAGCCTGGCTCGAGCATATTGTAGATTGCTGGTGAAAGGTATAATGATGATCCCCTCCATATAAAGATAGCAATATATCCTATCTTATTGAATATAAATGCAAACAAGAAGCAGATTGTTAATGCTACCAGGAATAATAATTCCTGGCTTTTTGCTGCAAACTTGAGTATCTTTGGGAAGATGTGTTTTGCGCAGACATACGCTGTTATGAAAAGAAGGATGCCTTTTAATAATGAGAATATCAGGATAAGGAAGGAGAGATTATCTAAGCTTGTTAATACTGACAAAACAAAAATAGCCAGGATGTCCTGCATTACTAAGATACCAATTACAATCCTTCCGTGTAATGTGTCAACCTGTCTTTTATCTGATAATAGCTTAACAACCACCATTGTTGATGAGAAAGCTATTATTAAGCCAATGTAGAATGCTTCCCTGTAGATGAATCCTATGAACATGGATACTATGAATGCAACTGTGAATGTTGCTACCATCTGTGTTAAGCCGCCTAAGTAGGAGATCAATCCAACATTGCTTAGTTTCTTCATATCAATCTCCATACCTACCATGAATAATAAGAAAGCAATTCCTATCTCAGACATGGTCATGATTACTGCAGTATTTGTTATGAAGCCGAATAATGGGCCTATTATCAATCCAGTGATTATGTAAGCAGGAATCAATGGCTGTTTCATCATCTTTGCCAAATAAGCAAAAATAGTTGCAATGATTATTATTGAGCCAATGTCAAAAAATATATTATCCATTTTTCCTCTTTTCTAAGATAAAACCGTCTTTATGTTTCCTGAATTCTAAGGTTGTTCCTTTTTCCAGGCCCTCATACTCTGCTATCTTCTTTGGAATTGTAATTACTAATTGTCCTGAAGGCAGTTTTTGTATTTTTGGCATTTTTTTTGAAAATTCTTTGAATTTTCTAAACCTTTAGAATCCTTCGGATTCAAAAGTAAAACTATTATTTCTAATAGTTATTTAAGTATTTGTTATACTATTTGATTTAATAGTATATAAAGGTTGTGGTTTTAGAAATAGTCAAGAATAATAAAAGAGAAATAAAAAAGAAATTATTTATTCCACCTATCACGCCGCATCTTGTTAACTTCAGTAATCTTGTTCCATACATCAGGGTCATGCGCATATATTATTCCAAACATCTTTGCGACTTCTTTGTTAAGGGCCATTAGATCCGGGCTCTTTATGATGTCAGATGCTGTCTGAATTGGCTGTTCGTGCAGCTCTGCAAGGTCATATTTTCCTAAAGAGCTTACAAGCATCCGTGCATTATCAGCTATTGCATTGAAATAATTTGCTAATCCTTTACCACCTGCTTCTGTAATCGCTTTTTCATCTGTTTTTCCATTTGCAAATGCTTTTCTTCCTGCTTCAATTGCAATGTTAGCTGCTCTTCCTATTGCCATTGCATCTGCTCCAAGTATCATTGCTTTTGCCAGATGGTCTCCTCTGAAAAGTCCGCCAGTTATTGTGTAGTCAATATGCGTAAATCCTTCTTCTTTTGCTTTTGCAATAAGCTCTAAGCATACTAAAGTTGGAATTCCCATTTCATTCATTGGGCCCAATGGACTCATTCCAGTGCCTCCTTCAGTTCCATCTATTGTTATGTTTATTCTCTGGCCTGAAGATTGAGCAGCTTCATCCAAAACTTCAATCTGCGTCATCAAGTCACCATAAGGTCCTGTTTTGAACCAGAGCTTTGCTTCTGGAAAATCTGCTATTGTTGTTTTAATAAGCTCTTTCATCGAGTCAACTGTCATTGTTCCTGGAACAGAATGCCTCTGGTAAAGTTTTTGTTCAACTTTTTCAGGATCAACAGGGAAGTGATACTTGTCTTTAAGCTTTATGGCAAGCTCGCGGTCTATCTTTACTTCGCCTCCCATTCCTGGCTTTGCTCCTTGGCCGCCTTTTGCCTCAAAGCCAATAAGTCCTGCTTTGAAATATTCTTTCATGTCAGGATCTGCATATACTGTTTTCCAAACACCAACTTTGGAATCTTCAACATTCTGCTGAACTAAGACCCCTCCTTTTCCGTTGTTGTATTTCAGAAAGCCCATCATCCTTTCTTTTAGTGTTGGCTGGGTTTTCTTAATTCTTTTATCATATCCTCTCATGTTTATGATGTTTTCTCCAATGACATAGATTGTTCCTGTTTTTGCTGCTCCTATACCTGCATCTATTCCTCTAAGGTTTGCTATATCTGTTGAGCCCATAGCAGCTATAACTAATGGAATATCAACATTGAAACCACCCAATTTTGATTTTGTGTTAGCATGACAGTATAGTGGCTCTTCTTCTACCTTTTTCATCTTTGCTACACGTGGAGTGCCTAAAAGATTAGGGACAAAAACAGTGTCTCTTAATGCAAGGAATCTTGGTGTTCCCTCTAGAAATTGCTCACCTGCAGCTTGTATATTTCCGAATCTTCTTTTACTTTCATCCTGCTGGTGTGGAAATAATCCATCTAATCCCCTTATAGCTGTGATTGATGGATAACATTTTGTTGTGCACAAATCACAACCAGAACATAGCTCCTCTTGTACTGTATGTTTATATGGCATAATATCCCCCCAATTATGTTTTATTTTTTTAATTTTGCACTAGTATTTAAATATTTTTATTTAATCCATTCTGGAATGGTTACAATAAGGCATAGTTTTCTATTTATTGTTGTTTTTATATAGTAGTAAAAGAACAAAACCTTTATATAATACCTATTATGACCTATATGTAAAATGAATTATCCTATTAAGGTTGTAATCCAAGGAGTGGGTCCTATTGGATTAGGAACTGCAAAATTAATATATGAAGATCCAAGATATGAAATAGTTGGAGCTGTTGAT
>CAZOXR010000014.1:0-13751 GCA_964583885.1 uncultured Methanosarcinales archaeon
GTAACAATCAGTATAATCAACATCTGTATCCTGACTAGGTGTTGTGCACTGCCATCCAATGTCTGAGCAGGTTGGATCTCTGTCATAATAACAGGTATCGCCAAGAGAGTAAGTAGGGCCTCCGCTAGAATAAGGAGAGCATAGTGATAATCCTCTAATGACTATATCACCATAACCATCATCTGGGTTAATATCATTTTGTGTGCAGCAAGAATCTTCATATGAGCCTCCTTTAACCAGGCATATATCGTTTGTTTCATTACTGTGTGTTTCATCAATACAATTATATTGTTTGGTACCAAGAGTATCAAAAATACATTCAGCTGTAGTTGGTATATCTATATCCTCACACGGTGTATCTATACCATCACATTCACAAACTTTACATTTATCACATTTAGTATCTTCAAGATTAACCCATTGATAGATGCCCCCAATATATTGGCATTGCAGACAATCTCCAAACATATCATTCAAACAATAACTTTTTGAAACACCACCTTCAACACCAAGGCATCCAAGATAAGCTGTTCCTTCTTGTTCAGGTATCCCTGCAGCAGAGCAGCATTTGACTGTATAGCCGCCTTGCGGATTATCATAACAGCCTTTGTCACAGCAGACACTTCCTGCAGATGCAAAGCCAGCGAAAAAAACCACTAAGAATAATAAAATTAATTTTTTCATTTTATTTTTTTCAGCTTGCTGAATACATCTTTGCTTTTCATTCCGGATAATCTTGACATCAGGCTTTTTCTCTGCTTTCCAAGCTCTTCTAATTTGTTATAAGCTTGTTTCTGCCTTTTTTTAATTTTTTTTAGCTTATCAAATGAGCTTGTTTTTGGTTTTGCTTTTATAACTGGTTTTTTGAATTCCTTTATTTCATTGAAAATATCCCTTTCCTGCTTTTTTATTTCATCTAATTTGCCAAATAAACCTTTTTTTGCTTCTTTTCGCTCTTTTTTTATGTCGCCAAGCTTTTCAAATGCGTTTTTTCTTTCTGATCTTAGCTTAGTTAACATATGAAAAGGGCTTGGCGGCTTTATTTCAGGCTTAATCTCGGGTTTTGGTGGTTTTTTTGGTGCAAGTGGCCTTATCACAGGCATTGGTTTTTTTATTAGCGGCCTTGATGGTTTTAGCGGCCTAGGCTGCTTTATCACATGCCTGGTTTTTTTGATGCGCTTAAGAAAAGAGCTTATTTTTTTTTTTGGAATTGCTTTTTTTGGCTTTTTTATCTTTCTTCTCTTTCTTTTTGTTTTTTTTGAGAAATATAATAATGCTATTAATACTAAAATAAGGAATATTGAAGTAATAATTAAACCAGTATTGCTTTTTTTCTTTATTTCCGGCACTTCTTCACCAGCAGCAAGCTGCTCTCTTTCTCTTTCTTCTGCCTCTCTTCTCAGCTCTTCTTCTCTTGCCAGCCTTTCCTGCCTTGCTTTTTCGAGCTCATCCTCAATTAATTCAGCGGATTTTGCGAAATAGAGCTCTTTTGAAAAAACCTTGCCTTCTCTTGTTGTTGCTGTTATTGTATGGGTTCCTGGAGATATTATCTTTGACTTTATGACAGCTGTTTTTGGTTTTAATACTGTGACTACTTTTTCCTCTGGCCTATCATCAATCTTCATAAAAACATCATGGTGGTCTTCTTCACCAACATTTCCTATCTGGAGCCTTGCTGCTTCTGACGGCGGGTCATACTGGATTATTGTTATTTCAATGGTTGCTGATGCTATAGAAATGGTTAAAAGAAATATTAAAAATAAGATTATTGATTTTTGCATTTTTATTCGATACATCCAACAGCTGACATAAAATCGGCATAGGTAGTCCCTTCTACATCATTATTGATAAAAACATCCTGATCAGTAGCTAAGTCACAGCAGTTATAGAGTGCTGTTTCCTGAACCTCGATTAAACAGCTGGGTGTGATGCATTTGTCAATAATTGTTATACTATCATATTCTAGCTTATCACACTGGTCAATACTGTTAATATTTACAGCGCATGAAGCAGCCACTGCTCCTAAGCATTCGCAGTAATTCATGCAACAGGTTTCACCGCCTGTTTTTGCATCTATGCATTCATTAGCAAGACAGGTTTCATCAAGAGAACAACCAACATGAACCTCGCTTTCTATTTCGCCTTCTATTTTGCAGCATTTTCTGTTATCTGGAGGAGGCCCTGTTTGCCCCAGACATTCTGTATCTGCGCAATTTGCATCTCCATCCTTATCTTCATCTGTATTATTAATATCATCACAGATTTCTGGTGGTGTAAGCTGGCAAACACCAGCTGCATCAACATAGGTTTTGCCTGACTGGCAGCATTTTGGAGCTCCTGGGCCATCTTCTACATAAACTTCATTAGCATCATCACCGCAACAGCCATATGTTGTTGTGTCTGGGTATTCTCCAACACCTAGCTCGCCTGCTTTCACTAAATTTGATGGCTCTACACCACCTACACTGCACACACCATCACACTGATTATCTGCTGCATCTCCAGCGTCACAATCCAGCCATCTGCCTGGGCTTCCAATACAATAAGAAATATTATCTCCTCCCCCCTGATTTAAGCCACGGTGTATAGAATTTGTAGCAAAGCAGGATGCTCCTGCTACGCAATCACTTTCCTGGTCACAGCAGACATTTTCTGCGTTGACAAAATCAATATCATAAGTTGATGGCATAAAATGCCTTAACTCTGTATTGAGGTGTTCATTTGCATCATCACCGCAACAGTATGGTTCAAGACCAGTTTCCCAAGCAAAATCAGAAGAGCCGGTACAAGGTGAGTTGGTGCCTGCTTCATCATCCCATTCATAGCCAGTAGTAGATTCACAAGCTGCGCAATTAGCATCAAATGTGCAATCAGGGTCATTACTATCTACCAGATCATCACAATCATTATCAAATCCATCAAAGCATTCTGTTTCTGTTGCTTCTTTTGTTGCAGACCATCTTATGACTTCTGAATTGTCTTTGAAGCAGAAATACAAAACATTTCCATCTGCTGTTGTATTAATTGTTTGATAACCGCATTTTCCAACAAAGATTGTTTCTCCGCCAATCGAAATGCCTTGGTTATTTCCTGAATTAGCGCCAATGCCGTCATCTCCTCTATCATCACCATCATCACAAATAAATGGACCTCCGGCTGTCCAGTCTTCTGTTGTATCTTGGCATCCTGCGCTTCCTACTTCTCCTTCGCATAGGTAATCATCACAAACCCTGCTTAAGCTAGTAGGGGTAGGTAAATCTGCCCAGCATGTATTCCAGTCCATGGAATTACAATCTGTTATAGTCCATTCAGTAGAATAATCATGTAGGTATCTTTGCGGTGTTGATTCATCACCTTCTACATGTGGTGGTGTATCTGAAGCTGAGCAGTGGCCATTTGCAGATAATACTACTAAATCAGCAAAAACAGAATTTTCCCCCAAACATGCGTAATAGCCGTAGGGGGAATTGAGTGCATCTGTTGGCGCATTATCTGTACAGGATGTTGATGTATCAAAAGAGCAGATTTTGTGTTCTTCTCCTGCACCACAACCTAAATTATCTTTTATAACAATATTTGTTAATGGAGGTGTTGTTGAAAATGTTATTTGCTGTGAAGGGTATGCTGGGTTTGGAGTGATAGTTAGAGTGAATGCGCAGTCTGAATCATCATAATCAGTATAACCATCACAATCATTGTCTATGCTATCAGTGCATGTTGTTTCTGCTGAAGCTTCATCTCTGCAGGTGTTTGTTGAGTCAACACAATCATTTTGATTATTACAACATGCGCCAGAGCCAACTCCCTGCGTTATGTAATTTTCTCCTGCATCATCTTCGCAGCAACTTGTTGAGTCATGACCATCAATGTTATATTCGCCAATATCTCCATCACCTGTTGCTATCCAGTTTAATCCGCATAGGGTGCATCTATCTCCATCTGTATCACAGTCAAGCCATGTTCCGTCACCATGGCAAACCATCTTGTTATCAAGGGCTGCGCCTACTCCAGTTGCAATATCACCAGCAGTATAGCAATCGCCATTGTAAACACAGTCTATGGGGTCATTACAACATGCATCATCACTTGGCTCTGTCTGGATTGACTCTATTTTCGATGGGAGCGCCCAAAAAGGGCTTCCTTCTTCCTCGTAATACTCGAGCATAGAGTTATAATTCTCATCAGTATCATCTCCGCAGCAACATAAAAGGCTTGGGTGGTCTGTTGAGCCTATAACACAAGCAGTTGGATGACTGTACCAGTGGACAGTGCTATAATAACCATCCTCTGCACGCGCATCTCCAGAACCAACATTCCAGTTAAAACCCCTGCCAGTACAATAAGTATTATAATAATCTACATTTAACCACTTTCCCCCTACATCATCAATGCACCTCATATCTATCAGACCGTCACTCAAACCGCTAGTAGTTGGGTCATGATAATTATTTGCTGTGTAACAATTTCCATCATATACGCAGTCATTTGCATTATCACATGTAGCTGTATCATCTGTTTTTGTTAAAACGCCATCCCAATATTTAAGGCCATGCTCTCTAGAATATGCCCTATAATACAGGTCGTATGTAGCTACACAAGAACCGCAATCTGGGTCGCAATTATCTTCTCCTGGAGCACCACATGTTTTTCCATAATCAGTTGGACAAATGCCCTGAGGATCGCTAGTTCCTGAACCTCCTTCGTCATAACCACAATCATAACATAAGCCGCATACTTCTACTCCACCATAAGTTGTACTACAAGGCGGAGCATAACCAGAACTTTGAGCAGTTACGAAATAAGCAGATATAATTGTAAGAACAAAAAATAAAAAGATGCCTCTTTTTTTGCTGATATACATCAATTCCCCTCTTTTATACCCATATCTAGCTAATTAGTATATTTTAGGAATGAGTATTTAAATGTTTTTCTATGGGGTTTGTGTATAATAGAGATAAGTTTTTTTAAGTCCTTTCTTAAGTCCTGTTTTTGGGTGCCAGTGAAGCTGTTTTTCTGCCAAAGAAACATCCAGATGTGTGTTTTTGACCTCTTTTAATGGTTTTTTATGGATTATTTCTATTTTTTTATTTGAAAATTTTTTTATTTCTTCACAAATCTGATTTATTGATGTTTCTTTTCCGGAGCCAATATTAAAGATTTTATTTCTTGCTTTCAATGCAAGCAGATTAGCTGAAGCAGCATCTTCAACAAAAAGAAAGTCTCTTGTTTGGGCGCCATCACCAAATATGATTAGTTCTTTATTATTTAGCATTCTGTTTATGAATTTTGCAATAACACCCCCTTTGAAGGGGTTTTGCCTGGGACCATAGATGTTGCTGTATCGCAGGATAGAGTAATTAATGCCATATTTATCAGAATAATCAATGATTTTGTTTTCTGCTTCCAGCTTGGTTTTGCCGTATGGATTAATTGGTTTTTTTGGATGGAGCTCATCACAAGGAAGATATTCTGGAATGCCGTAGATTGCCCCGCCAGATGAGGCATAAATGAATTTTTTAATGTTAAATTTTCTGCAACATTCAAGAAGATTTATTGTTCCATGAACATTAACTTTTTCATAAAGCTTTGGCTTTAAGCTTGATTCAGTCACGTCTATAAGTGCTGCATTATGGATTATAGCATCAAATTTTTCTTTTTTGAAAATATCATTAAGGTCATCCAGGATATCCTTATTGTAAAACTTTGCTTTTTGGCTTATGTTTTTTTTATTTCCATTTGTCATATTATCTATAATAGTTACGTTGTGGTTGTTTTTTATGAATAAATCTGCTATATTGCTGCCTATAAATCCTGCTCCGCCGGTTACCAGAATGTTCATTTTACAGCTAATTTAATTAAATTTTTAAACCTATATAAAGATTCGTGCAATAAGTTGAATTTGCTTTTTCTTTTGTCAATGCATTTTACCGGAATTTCTATTATTTTCTTATTATCTTTTTTTGCATAGTAGATAAGGTCTATTACATAAGAAGTTCCGTAATCAACTTTGCCTAGGTGTTTTAATATTGCCTGTTTTTTATAGGCTTTTGCAGCCATTGAATAATCATTGTAAGGAAGCCCTAAAATGTGATTTACCAGGAAGATAAATATTGTGCTTGGCATCTTCCTTAGAAAAGAACGCTCCTGAGAGCCCATCTTTTTTGAGCCAATCACTATATCATATTTTTTCAGAAAATTTAATGCTTTTGATATAAAATCAAGGTCTGTGCTTAGGTCCATATCCTGCGAGATGATATTATTGTATTTTGCAAGTTTAACTGCTTTTTTGAAAACAGTTCCAACGCCTTTTTTATTTATTGAGATGGCCTTGATGTTTCTATGTTTTTTTTCCAGTTGTTCTGCAAGCTTTAATGTTTTGTCTGTTGAGCCGTTGTTGCAGAGGAGGATTTCATAAGTTATTTTTTGTTTTTTGAGGAAATTGATGAGTTTTTTTGTATTATTGACTAATATTCTTTCTTCGTTATAGACTGGTAAAATAAGAGATATGGCCATATGGAAAAGTTTAAGAAGTACTATTATTTAAAACTTTCAGAATGTGGCACTTGATTAAGAAACTGAGTTCCAAAGAGAAGGCAGTTTATCTTGTTATTTTTCTGATTCTGGGTTATACTGTTCTTTATAGTCTTGTGAATATCAGCAGATATAATCATTTTGAAGGGACTTTTGGATATGATTTGGGCATCCAGGATCAAGGCATCTGGCTTTTGAGCCAAGGAGAACGTCCTTTTGTAACAATAAGGGGTTTGCACTTATTCGGAGACCACATACCTTTAATCTATATTTTTATTTCTGTACTATACTGGTTTTGGGAAAATATAAGCATATTATTGATATTTCACACTTTTTTTATAGCATTAGGCGCCCTGCCAGTATTCCTGATATCTAATTGGATCCTGAAAAAACAATGGCTTTCTTTGTTTTTATCAGTAGCTTATTTAACTTATCCCCCGCTTACGTATCTTAATTTGGACCTTTTGTTCTCAGAAAGTTTTGCCCCCACATTGTTGCTATTTTCATTTTATTTTTTATTAAGAAAAAAGTTTCTCTTGCATTATATTTTTCTATTTATGATTTTATTATGCAAAGAAGATATTTTTGTGATTGTCTTTATGATAGGAATCTATACTTTTTTTAAAGTTGATAAAAAGAAAGGTGTAATAACTTGCGGAATATCTATATTATGGTTTATTCTTGGCTTTTTTGTTATATTGCCCTATTTCAATGGTATTGGTTATTTCAGGCATCTCTATGGCTATTCAGTTTTTGGGCAATTTGGCTCAACACCATCTGAGATTATAAAAACGATAATTTTTGAACCCAAACTTTTTTTCTCGTTGTTATTCACCCCCACAAATATGAAGTATCTTTTTCATCTGCTAATTCCTTTAGGATTTGTTTCGATAATTGGGTTTGAGGCTCTGCTCATTGCTGTTCCTTCAATTTTAATCAATATACTAAGCGGGTATCATTATACTCATTTTGTAACATACCATTATACTGCGGCAATAATACCTTTCATTTTTATATCTGTAATTTTTGGAATAAAACGTATTTCGAAAAAATCATTGTTTCTGCCTATTTTGGCCCTATTGTTCCTGTCAGTATTTTTATCTTCTTTTTATCTAGGGCCATATTACAGCATTGTAAGGAACCCAAAAGAAGTCATTTCCACAATCAGTAAAATGGATACTTATTCACAAAAAGAACATGAAATTTACCAAGCAATCAGCAAAATACCTGAAGAAGCGGTAGTATCTGCTTCTTACAATCTTCTACCCCATTTATCTCACCGAGAAAAGATATATGTCTTTCCAGTTCCATTCAAGGCACTTTATTGGGGGGTTAATGGTGAGAATCTTCCCTCTCCTGCTACTGTAGATTTTTTTATTTTGGATAAGAAAATTATTGAGAAAGGTGATTTTAATATGTACATTAAACCTTTAATTAATGTTAAATATGCCCCCATATTCGAAACAGATGGTGTGCTGGTATTGAACAGAAAAAGCTAGAAGGGTTATTGTCAAATGTGGATCAAAATTTAAGAATTTTCTTATCCAAAATACGAGCCCATCTTTTTTGAGCCAATAATAATATCATTTTTTTTCAAGAAAAGATAGATCATTATAGAATTCATCATTATGAAATATCAAAAATTCTTTGATTTCATTAAATAGGTATGCTTCAACTTTTTTATCTATTAACGGGTTTTTTTCAAAAGGATCTTCTTTTAGGTCATATAATTCAGATTTATTCTCATCTACATTATATATGTATTTATAATCATTATATCTAAGACCTATTTTTTTTTCATGATAATTAGTATAAAAGAAAGGGGTTCTTTTATTTTTTTTATCTTCTGAAATTAATTCTTGTCCTTCCCGGGGGATTGGGTCAGATATGCCTAAAAGTTTTAGTATGGTTGGACCTACATCCATTACAGAACCCAGATTATTATTTATCTCGGCATGGAATAGTTCCTTATTGATAAATATCAGCGGAACATTCATATTTCCCTCATAAATCTCAATAGTATGGATATAATTGCCTTCATGCTCCTGAAATGCTTCTCCATGATCTCCTACTATTATTATTATTGTGGAGTTTAGCATATCTCTTTTTTCTAATTCATCAATAAAATTGCCTATTACCCCATCCATAAATTTTACTGCTCTCAGATATTTTGATTTTGAGTCTTTTCCTATTACAGGAATTGTTTCATCAGGCGTATGATAACCATAGTGGGTGTTGGTATTCCAGAACATTGTAAAGAAGGGTTTTTTCTGAGCATCAATCCAATCTAACATTTTTTGAGATACAAATCGCTCATCTACTCCGTAGCCATAACGCTTTAGGTCTTGAGAGAAATTGCGACTGAATCTTATATGACCAAAGCCAACTTTTCTTATTAAATCAACCCTATTGTTTATATAAAGATCCCCTGTATGGAAAAAAGAGGTTTCATAGCCATTGTCATTCAAAATATCAGGCAGGCAGTATGGGTCTAATTCGTTTTTATGCACTTTATCTAATATTATTCCTTTTGCTGAATTGGAAGGATAGACTGAACACAAAAATGCTGGTAAATCTTTAGAACTTAACGGATAAACTGAATAAATATTTTTGAAAACCATTGAGCTACTAAATTGTTTCTTTATATTTTCATTGATTAATGATTCAAAATCTTCGTATAAATATTTTGCCCCCAATGACTCTATATAGAATAATACTATATTGTACTTATACGCATCTTGTTCTGAAGAGTAATCATTTATGTGATAAAAATCTTCAAATGATTTTTTATTGGTTATACTAAAAAATGTATTATCAGTATTAAATTCAAATAGATTAAATACAATATTTTTTGATAATTCAGAATCCATATCAGGGTTGCCTTTATTTATTGGGTAAAAAATTAAACTAAATAATACCAGAATAATAAGAACAGCCAATATTCTTTTTTTAAAGTTAGAGGACAGATTATTGATTTTCCCTGATAATATCCAATAAAAAATATAAAATATACCTAAAGCCAGAAAAAATTGTGTTATGGCCAATGGAACGATTGCCCCATAGATATCCTTAATTGTATAACCTGCATATAAAAAAGTCAGACTGAATAATACCCTAAAATATCCGAAAAAAAACAGATTAAATGATATGATAAATATAATTATTATCTCAATAATTAAAAACAGCTTATCTATGATTCTTTCATAATTTTTAAAAAATTTAGATAATATGAGAAAACAGAGGTATATAATTGTTAAAAGAAACAGATCCTGGCAAAGAGTATAAATAAATGGAACAAATTTAAAAGTTTTATATTTTAGAATTAAAAAAGATTTAAAAAAGATTAAAATCAAAAAAAGTGAGACTAATTGGCCTATTCTTTTCATAAAATGGGAAATAGAATGATACCTATTTAAATTTAACTTTTATTTTTTTGATACTTTTTGTAAATCAAAATAACAGAAATAATTGCAATTGCTGTAAAGATAATGCCAAGGATATCCGAATAAGTTCTCCCATAATGAATTCTTATGCTATTTTGTTGAGGATAGACCATCATAAAAGCAGGGCTTACAAGGTAAATCTTATCTGCTCCATCAACCTCCCAGTTCGGAAAATAAGACATCTTGATTATATGCGGCTTTCCAGGGCAGTCTGTTGTGAAAATAATCTCTTCGTTTCTTATTTTTTCTTTGATACTGCATTTTGCTTTTATAGGTATCTTCTTTATTTTTTCCAATTTATCTGTTTTGTATCTGAAATTCTCAATATCTTCTGCAAACACCAAAGGAACATCCAATAAATCCTGCCTTTTAAACCATTCATAAGAGATGTTTTTCCAGTTATCTGTTTCAAAGACAACTGGCTCGTATTTTGGCACTTCAACATAGCTGCCTTTGTTTGCAGTTAATTCATATATCCTGTAATCCTCAATTGTTTTCAGTAATTTAAATCCTGAATTGTTTCTTAATGCTCTCTTTACCTTGTCGCTTATTACAATGAAATGCTTGACATTAAACATTTCAAGATGCTTTGCTCCATTATCTAAATTTAAAGAAGTGCATTTGTAATTTGGAAATGGGCAAGAGCTTTCTTTTGATATTTCTGATTGTATGTAGAATATGTGCGGGGCATTTGGAGAGCTTTGCATGTAAACCCCTTCTAAAGTGGCTCTATTGGCAAATAAAGGCAAAGACTCGAATGCCCTCGAAGTGCCAAATTCATTATGGGTTTGTGAATGCTCAAAAACAACCCTTGGGTCATTAAAGCTGCCTTTGAGGAACTGGTTTATTTTGTTATAAGTTGGCCATGGCTGTTTATCTTCAAAACCCTCATAATTCCATTTTATCCAGTGCTGGATATATGATTCATTATGATTAACCCATAGGATTGTTGCTGTAAGAAATATTATTGGCAAGACCCATTTTAGTTTTATTTTTTTTATTGGTTTATCTAAAGCAAAGACCCCTGTGAAGATTATAAAAAGATGTATGAATGGTATGAACCTTATGTCAACAATTTCCAGCATTTGTGCTGCAATAAAATAGAAGAAAAGGCTTACCGCAATTGGAAAGAAAAGATAGTAGATTCTTTTGTCTTTCCTTATATCTTTTTTTATTAAGAGCAGCAAAGATATGGCTGTTAAGGCCATAAACGGGATTAATATCTTTGGGAATAAGTTAGATATCTTCACTATGTGCCATTTAAGTGGGTAAGATGTTGTATAGCTAAGCTTTGAAACCATAGGAAAGAGCCAGAATGATATCAATAGAAATGAAAGGGTGTAGAGCTTTAAGAGGTATTTTAGGTTTTTCTTGAAATCTTTTTTTGTTAATAGAAAGAAAAAAGAAGAAAATCCTGCAAACAACAAGGTGTAGACATGATTAAGGCCGATTAAAGCTAATAAAATGGAATTAAGGATTATCCATTTTTTTTCATGCATACCTTTGTATAATGTTCCAAAGAATAGGACTGTTAGTGACAAGCCAATGCTGTACGTGAATTCTCCTGCTAATGTGGATGGAATATTTCCGCCCCACATTGAGTGGGTTTCTACAAACAAAAAAGCAACAGATGACATTGCTGCTATTATTGGCATTGGGAATCTGAATTTCATCAGCCTGAAAAAGAAGAATGTTGTTATTGGCAATGATAAGATTCCAAATATAGTTACTAGCTTGAATGAGATTTCTAAGGGCATCATATAACTGAGTAAAGCCATTAAAACAAAAGGAAGCTGGAAATAGAAATTAAGCATAGGAAATCCTGCATAGTTTCCAGGGGTCCAGCCAGAAAACTTTCCATTAGGCAGCAGGTATTCCTTCATGTAGTATGCTGAGTAGTAATGGGAAGCCATGTCTCCGCCTGCTGTTGTTGTTTTTGAGAGCATGTATCCTGGCTTGAAAAAGGTAAATAGGAATATGATAAGGATTACAAGGATTGATATGTTTACGAGCTTCTCTTTGTTTTTTTTGAGAAATTTTGATGTTTTGATAATTATCCCTCTTTTTAAAAAATATTTAGAGGATATTTAAAATTATTGGTTATTATTCAGATTTTGAACGCAGCCTTTTATTCAGAAAGTTATTTAAATGCACCTAGAAAACAACCAAACAATGAAAGTTCCAAAACATGTTGCGATAGTGCTGGATGGAAATAGAAGGTATGCTAAGCAGCATATGCTAAAGCCATGGGAAGGGCATGAAAAAGGCTCAAAGAATGTTGAAAATCTTTTTGACTGGTGCGATGAGTTAGGGATAAAAGAACTTACATTGTATGCTTTTTCTTATGAGAACTTCAAAAGAGATAAAACAGAAGTTGAATTTTTGATGAAATTATTCAAAAAACAGATTGAAAAGCTGGAAAAAGATGAGAGGATAGAAAAAAACAAGATAATGGTAAATTTCATTGGAAGATTAAATCTTTTTCCAGAAGATATACAAAGTTCAATGAAAAGAATTATGGAAAAAACAAAGAATAATGATAATTTCAAGATAAACTTTGCAATGGGTTACGGCGGAAGAATAGAGATAGTTGATGCTGTTAATAAAATAATAAAGAAAGGGATAAAGGATGTTGATGAAAAAACAATTACAGAAAATTTATATCTAAGTGAAGAGCCTGAGCTGGTAATCAGAACAGGGGGAGAAAAAAGAGTAAGCAATTTTCTTATATGGCAGAGTTATTACAGTGAATGGTATTTTACTGATAAATTGTGGCCTGAGTTTACAAAAGAGGAGCTGGTTAAGGCAATAGAAGATTTTGGCAAAAGAGAGCGAAGGGTTGGTAGGTAGGTTATTTTAGTAATAGCATTTTATTTGTTTTTTTAACATTTCCTGCTTCTAAATTACAGAAATAAACTCCAGAAGCCAGTTCATTGCCTGCAAAGTCTCTGCCGTTCCATTGAACAGAGTAGTTTCCTGCTGGCTGGTAGCCATGGGTTATTGTTCTTACTAGCTGGCCTTGCAAGTTGTATATTGTTAGCTTAACTGGTGAGTCTTCTGGAAGTGAATAAGGTATTGTAGTTGAAGGGTTGAATGGATTCGGGTAGTTTTGTAATAAGGCATAGTCAGTTGGTAATTGGTTGCGGGGTTCTTGTATTGATGTTGTTTTTTCAACAAGAATTTCCCTTGATATAGTATCCTCTAATCCATCTGAATCCACGACTCTTAAGGTAGCATTATATGTCCCAGACCCGGGATATTGGTGGGTAAGTTGAGATGATGGGTCAGTAAATGTTGTTGAGTCACCATCACCAAAGTGAAGAGTTCCTGCAAGGTTTTGTCTGCCATCTTCTCTGTCGTAAGATTCTGACATGTCAAATATGAATCTTCCAGTGCTGTCTATTGGGTAGGCTATTAGTTGGGGTGTTGGTGGGGTGTTTTCGCCTCCAGATACTACTGAGCGGATCATGTAGTCTGTGGTTTCTTTTGGTGAGTCTATTCCTCGATTAATCGACCCAAGAAAGTAACTTCTTCTATGGTGTGGTGGGTTTTTGTCTCCCCCTATCCATGGACCACGAGGATCTGATAAAGTCAACCATTGAAAACCGATAAAATAGTTCCCCTCAACAAAGACATTTTCATTACTAATATCTACGTCAAACCACCCTCCTGGAACGGTTGTTACTTGTTGCGAATAAAGGCTTCTAAATTTATCATCAAACACATAAACCTTAACATTATTTTCTCCATCTAAAACAAGGAATTTCATTTTTAGAA
>CAZOXR010000015.1:0-11124 GCA_964583885.1 uncultured Methanosarcinales archaeon
AATGAAATAACAACTCATTTGCCAGGTCGCCAGTAAAACTCATTCTGCTTTCCTTGTAGCTATAAACAAAGAGCGTATCCTCTGTTTTAGCTGCTAAAGCATCTTTTAATAACCCATCATAATCAGAATTTATCTTTTCAAATCTTTTATAGATATATCTGCTTCTTGCACTCTCTTTATTTAATATCTCATAAGGGTCATCTATCCTGGTTAGTATCTTAACACACTTCATTACATCATCTGTTTTGCCTTTTAAAACAGAAGAAAGTATCTTTATCAATCTTCCAAGTTTTGTTGTAAACAGAACATCTCCTGGATTCTTTGCATTTTCTCCAATCAAATCAGGATATTTTTTTTTGAATTCTTCAAAAAAATCAGGTATGAACCAGTCTCCAATACACCCGCACATAGCTATCCATAAATCCTTTTTAGTGATTTGGTAGCAAATATGGGTTGCAGGAATATTGTCATCTTTTTTGGCTAATCTTGGATTAAAATATCTCACATTATCTCTCTTTAAAGGCTCATGGTGGTCTATCCATATAACCGGCGCTTTAACATTATCAATAAACTCCTGCTTAACCATAGCAATATCCAAAATGAAGATTTTATCAGGGTCATACTCTATTGTTTTTCTTATAAACTTCTCATCTAGATTAGGAATGCTTTTAACAATAACCCCTTTCCCTTCTCTTATATACTTATAAAGCAAAAGAAAAGAGCATAACCCGTCTGCATCATCATGAAAAAAGAACAAGGGCTTTTTGCAATTATCAAGCTCTTCTCTTATTTGTCCTATTTGTTTGTCGGATAACATCTTAATTTTAAGATTTTATTCTATTTAAAAAAGTTTCTAATTATACAGAAAAATATTTAATCATCCAGATAATTCTTTTTTTATGAACATCCGTTGCTTAAAATGCAAAGGCAGAGGTTACTGCGGAAGGGCGTTCTGCCCAATAACTGCTAAGGCACAGGCAGCTGTTAAGGTAAAAGATAAGATTTCAAAGGAAAACTTTTTTGGCTCGTCTCCTGCCCCTTTTGTCGGAAGATATGGTTATCCAAATATCAATGTAGGAATATTAGCTCCGCCTGAAGAAAAAGAAACCTGGGTTTATGACGCCCCTCAATTCTGGTCCTCTCAAAATTATTCCATCAATAGAATAATTGATATTCGTTCTTCACTTGTAAATTCACGCTTTAAGTCCCATATTAAAGACAGCAGCAAAATGCTTGATATCTCACAAGAAGTAGGGATGGCTTCTAAACCAGTTGACATGGAAATTAATCTGGAAAAAAAGCCTTCTTTTAGAATAAGGTCTGACTCATATTCAGCACCAACAGGCCCGAACGCAAAGCTAAAGAAAGTGCAAGTGACTTCTAACCCAAAAATCAATTCAAAAGTTGAGAACGTAGTTGACGATACTGACCTTAAGGTAAATTCTGCTTTAATTTACCTCTATGACAAAGGTTTTGATGAAAACTTTCTGGCAAAATTATTGTCTGTTGGAACTTTAGGCTTAAAGAATAATAGGAAGCTTGTACCGACAAGATTCTCAATCACAGCAATTGATGACAATATTGGGAAAAATTTGATTAATAATATCAAAGATTACCCTGTTTCCAATCATTTAGCATATTTTGGAAGTTATCTGGGGAATTATTTTTTAACTCTATGCTTTCCGGAGATATGGTCTTATGAGCTTTTTGAGACATATATGCCTAAGGCAGAATGGAACGTGAGTGATGAAATACAGTTTATGACTGATTATGAAGATTATTATGGAAGAAAGACCTATGCTGAAAATACAGCAGGAGGATACTATAGCAATCGTCTACCCATCTTAGAAAAATTAAATCAACTAAATAGGCAATCTAGTGTTTTATCTTTAAGGTTTATTACAGGCGAGTATGCAGTACCTTTAGGTGTGTGGGTTGTAAGAGAGAGTACTCGCAAAGCTATGAACAATAATCCAATAGAATTCTCCAGTAAGGAATTAATGCTTAAATATGCCAAAAATCTAGTAAAGAAGAAATTCAATTTTGATTTAGATATAATCTTTAAAAAGAGCATTCTTTTGAAGAATATGGAACAACAATCCAAATTAATAAAATTTTTATAACTGTTCTATTTAAATCACTCAAGTAGTGTTTCAACTATCAAATTATGATTTTCTACCACTGGACAACTGAAATGTCCAGTGCTTGAAAGGGGCTGTATCCTTTGAATTAAGGGGTTTTAGAGGGTAAAAACCACTGGACATGGAATTGTCTTGCACGTGAGATATATAAATGAAAATCATTTACATAGTTTCAACCAAGAAAAGCTTGGTGATTTAAATGAATAAAAAATTTGACAATAAATTTAGATTAGATTTGTTTAGACTTCATGATTCAAAAGATAAAAGCTTAATTGTTGCTAAAGGCAAAGACCTCAAAATCGAATTAAAAAGATTAATTGAAAAAACTGATTTTTCAAATACAGCATTAGTTAAGCATTTAATGAAGAAATTTAATATTTCCATCACAACTGCTGAAAGATTAGTTTACTTAAAGAAAGAATGGTACTCTTTAATCTTTATTAGGGAATTGGTTGACCTAACTAAAACTTCAAAATATGAAGTTCAAGATAAGATAGAATCACTAAAATCTTCAAAACCGCCTGTTGTTGAATATAAAGCTATTAAAGAATTAACAATTGATCTTTGCAAGATTGTTGGAGCTCATGCAGCGGATGGAACACTTAATGATAGCTATATTTCAATAACTGATGGCCATAAAAACAATATCTTAGCTTTAATAAATTGGTTTAGTGAATTTGATTATTCTCCAAAATTAATTAAAATCAGCAAGAATGAATATGGAATTAGGGTGCATAGTAGAATAATCTCAAGATATTTGACAAAATTCTTTGACTTTCCCTCTGGTTGTAAACAATATACAGTTAAAGAGCCAGAAATAGTAAAAAATTCTCAATTAAGATTCAGAAAAGCCTTTGCTATAGGAGCATTGACATTTGAAGCAGGAATTGGAATGAAACACCAAATTGAATTTTGCGTATCAAGCAAAGCTTTTAGAGATTCCATTGTTGAAATACTGAATGAATTAAATATACCTCATAAATCGATGAAAAATAACAGTTTAAGTTATTGGAGATTTTGGAGCAACACCATAACAAAAGAAGAAACTTCAAAATGGATTGAACTATTTGAACCAAATACAGAAAAATGGTTTAAGCTAAATGATTATGTCCATGGGTATGCGGGAAAAGTTAATTCATTTGAAGAAGCTGTTCAAATACTAAATTCAACATATCCAAAACAATCTTCAAGTAAAGTGACTTTAAAAGATGTTTTACTAGCTTTAAAAGAATTAAAACAAACTTATAGGTATGAATTAGCCGATTATTTAGCAAAGAAAAACAATCTTAAATCTTATGGAGGAAAATGGGCACATTCTTTAAGACATTATCTAGATATTTTAAAAGCAGCCAATATTATCTTAATAGAAAAGAAAAGATTTGGTAAAAAGAAATCTTTTGGAACAATAGTGAGAGATGTTTATATTTTTAATGAGAATATTGGAGATTGGAGGGTTCCTGAAAGAAATTGATGCATCATATTGATAGATTCTAAAGAAACGTTGTCAATTATAAAGCAAAGTTTTTATATTCTGATTGGTTGAGAATGTTATATGTATAAATGTCCTCATTGTAATAAACCAGGTATTCCTGCTTGGAGAAAATTCTTACTTGGTCCTGCATTACCTACAAAATGTAGAAATTGTGGGAAGAAAGTTGGCGTTTCTTATCGGTCTTTATTTACTACACTCATATTCATTATTGCGTATACCATATCCTCATTTTCAAATACACTTAAAGGTAAAATAGTTATTTGGGCTATAGGAATAATAACCTTCACCCATATTTGGATGAAATATGTCAAATTAATTCCAAAAAAAGAGGTTGCTGTTCTAAAGGAATCTGGAGAAAAAGCAAACATCTTAAAACGTCATACAATAATCTCTATTACTCTCTTTGTAATTTTTATACTAATACCCATCATCTTTTATATCACCGATTTATTAGGATTTAAAACTGATATTTTGGTTTTAATTGGACTGGGGTATTTTAGTTTCATGTTATTTTATCTCGCTTATGTCACTTATTTCTTAAATCTAGATACCTCATTTAGAACAGATATCTATAATATGAAAGCTAGCTTTAGTACAAGCGAAAAAGGTAAAAATAAGTGGACATTTATATGGTTAATCTCAGGTATCTTGTTTTTCCTTTTCTTTATCGTCCTCCTTTTGGGTTATCTAACCAATGCTTCATGGTATTAAAATGAAAAAGAAAAATATAAAAATCTGTGGTTCCATTTCTGATATGTGGTTGTATAGCTTGATGGGCGTTTTAGGTGGAGTTGGAATTGGGATTATAATCTCTAATACACATCTTTTTAGTGCCAATATTGGATTAATTGTGGCAATTGTTTCTGTTATCTTATCTGTTTATATTTGGAATAAGAAAATTAGAAGGATTTTTGAGAAGTAAAAAATAAAAAAATTCGGCCATGATTTAGAAATATTATTAAAGAAAAGCATATTACTTAAGAACCTGAAAAATCAAAGAAAACTATCAGCCTTTATAAAATGAACTTTAAAAAATCCCTTGACGATTTTCAGTCAATAGTAAGCAGAATAAAGCTGAAAAGCTTGCCTCTTGATAAGATCTCTTCTGAAAAGATATATGATTTTAAAGAGAAAAAAGACGATTATTATGTAAATCTCTATAAAACAAGTTTTAATGCGCTTATAAAGAATTCTTTGGAATTAAACTCTTTGATTGATAAGTCAAATGAAGAGAACATATTAAAAATAAATGCAATACTCAATGAGATTAAAGAATCCTATGATAAAAATGATTTGAATGGGATGGAAAATGCATTAAAAAAGATTTCTGGCTTGTTTTCAAAACTTAAAATCCCTGAAACGGATATCGGTTTTAAATTTGATGTTAAAAATACACCAGAAGAAATAAAACCTGATCTTAAAGCAGACTTTAAAGAGCTTGAGAACTGCTTTGGCTCTGGATGCTACAGAAGCGCTGTAATACTCTGCGGAAGACTGCTTGAAACAGCATTGCATAGAACGTATTACGAGATTACAGGCCAGGATATCCTGGAAAAAAACCCAGGTATTGGCCTTGGAAAGATAATAGCTAAGCTTACTGAGAAAAATATTAAGTTTGACCCAGGAATAACACAACAAATACACCTTATCAATCAGCTAAGAATCTCTTCAGTGCATAAGCAAAAAGAGGCATTTTATCCAACAAAACAACAAACACATGCAATGATACTCTATACAATGGATATTCTTGAGAAATTGTTTAAGAAGAACTAACGAGTTTTTTCAATTCTTCCTAAAAGCAGTATTATAAACCCAATTATTGTCGCTACAGCAGAAAGCTGATACCACCCAATACCAACACCAATACCCACCATTGCAACAAACCATATTGTAGCAGCTGTTGTTATTCCTTTGATATCCCTTCCAGATGCTATTATAGCTCCACCACCAAGAAAACCAATGCCAGTTATTAAAGCAGCTACTAATCTTGCATAGTCTTCAAGAAAATAATCAATAGAAATTATTGTTAATAATGTAGAGCCCAAACAAACAATAACATGCGTTCTTAGACCAGCTGGCTTATGGCTTTTTTCTCTTTCATAACCAATTAGACCACTAAGAATAACAGCAACAACCAGCTTTATTATCTGCTCTACTTCTATCATGCAATATCCTTTTATTTTTATATTTAAATAACTATTGGTTATATTAAGGCTGCGTTCAAAATCTGCGTCTGTGCCTTGATTTGCATTGATTTACAAAGTAAATCAAGGCAAGGCCAGACGGAGCTGACCATGTTCCCATACAAAGTAAGGGGTTTTGGTCAGCGTAGTAGTAGATTTTGAACGCAGCAGGTTATATTAAGAAAAATTTAAATAAGATATCTGAAAGACAATATCATAATGAAAGTATACTCACTTTGTTCGTAACTTTCATTTTAAGTAGCATTAAGAAATAATATAGATTAAAATGAAAGCAGTTGAATTAAAAAAGAAATATGTGGATTTTTTTAAGGAGAAAAAGCATGCTATAATCAGCTCTGCTTCTTTAATACCAGAACACGATCCTACTGTCTTGTTTACAACAGCAGGGATGCACCCTTTGGTGCCTTTCTTAATTGGCCAGCCACATCCTCAAGGCAAACGCCTGGCTAATGTGCAAAAATGCATCAGAACAGGAGACATAGATGAAGTTGGCGATGCCTCGCATCTAACATTATTTGAAATGCTTGGCAACTGGTCATTAGGCGATTATTTTAAAGAAGACGCAATTAAATGGAGCTTTGAATTTATTACTGACAAAAAATGGTTGGGCATGGATGTTAATAAATTACATGTAACTGTTTTTGTTGGTGACAAAGATGCACCAAAATCTCAGAAATCAAAGATTTCTGACGACCATCAGAATTCTTTAAGAATTCCGAGGGACAAAGAATCAGCTTCTGTATGGCATAAACTTGGAATACCTAAAGAACGCATCTATTATCTTCCAAAAAAAGACAACTGGTGGGGTCCTGCTGGCGCAACAGGTCCTTGCGGACCAGACACAGAGATGTTCATCGATACTGGAGAAGGGAAATGCAGCAGGGAGTGTAAACCAGGATGCAACTGCGGAAAATACTTTGAGATATGGAATGATGTTTTTATGGAGTATAATAAAACAGAAAAAGGTTTTGAAAAGCTTAAACAGCAAAATGTTGATACTGGAATGGGTGTTGAAAGAACTGCTGCAATGCTGCAAGGCAAGAAAACAGTTTATGAGATTGAAACACTTGCTCCAATAATGGATGAGATAAAAAAACATACAGAACTTAAGGTATTTGATGAAAATCAGGAAATATCATTAAGGATAATTACAGACCATTTGCGTGCTTCTGTTTTTATTTTAGGTGATGAAAACAAGGTTGCGCCATCTAACCTAGACCAAGGGTATATCTTAAGGCGCTTTATAAGAAGGTCAATAAGGCATGCCAAGCTTATTGGCATAGACAAGGATTTTTGCAGTGATATAGCAAAGGTAATAATTAAGATATATGGGAAAGAATGGCCAGAGATTAAGAAAAACGGAAAATTCATAATTGATGAGTTGAAAAAAGAGGAAGATAGATTCAGATTAACTTTGGAAAAAGGCTTAAGGCAATTTGAAAAGATTTCTGCTAAAGGCAATTTATCAGCAAAAGACGCTTTTTTCCTTTTCCAGTCATATGGATTTCCAATAGAGATGATTAAAGAGCTTGCAGCAGAGAAAAAACTTAAAGTGGATGAAAAAGGCTTTCACAAGGAGTTTGAAAAACACCAGGAATTATCCAGAAAAGGTGCAGAAAAAAGATTTAAAGGTGGCTTGTCAGACAGTTCAGTTGAAACAACTAAATTGCATACTGCTACTCACTTGCTTAATGAAGCATTAAGAGAGGTTCTTAAGGATAAAGAGATAGTTCAGAAAGGCTCAAACATAACTCCAGAAAGATTAAGGTTTGATTTTAATTTTCCAAGGAAATTAACTCCTGAAGAGATTAAAAAAGTTGAAGATCTGGTCAATAAAGAGATAAAAAAAGGTATTGCTGTCAAAAGAGAAGAGATGACAGTAGAGCAGGCAAAACAAAAAGGCGCTCAGGCAATGTTCGATGCAAAGTATGGCCAGAAAGTTTCTGTTTATTCTGTTGGTGGTTTTTCAATAGAGATCTGCATGGGCCCTCATGTAAAAAATACAAAAGAGCTTGGTAAATTTAAGATTAAAAAAGAAGAAAGTGTTGCAGCTGGTGTTAGGCGGATAAAGGCTGTTTTGGAATGATTATTTTGCACTTCTCCACAAAACCTTAATAAACCCCTTCTTATTCCTAGTTCAGAAGAGGTGGTTAGTAATCACTTCAAGGATTTCTTGAAGTTTTAAAATGTTTACACAAGAAGAACTACGAAGAGGAGCAAAAAGGGCAGTATTAGAGTATCTTGCAGAGAATGAAATACCTATTGCTACTATTGTTCCAGCTTCAGCTGCTCGCCAGTATGTTGAACTTTACAAACAAGAGCTTATAGTCAGAGCAGATACTGCATCTCAGTGGAATGGTTTCTCAGGCATCTATGGGAGCTATCTCTTCCCTGAGAACAGTTTTAGTACTAAGGTAGGTATGGTATTTTTTCGTGAAGATCTAGATATAAGTAAATGGGTAGCCCTTGCAACCCCTGATGAACAATTGGAATTACCAGAAGAATTAGAACTTCAAAAAGCATTTCATGAAAGGATTACAGATATAAAAGAAACAATAGTATGGTATTGCAATGGTCTTGGAATTCCAATTCCAGATGACCCACTAGAAGCACTTATTCAGGTAGCACATTCTACAAGCGATACACTATTCCAACATCCTTCAGATCCAAATCTTGTGATTCTTAATTGGGAAGAACAGACACTAGTGTATGACAGAAAAAAGACACATTTTCATATCTTTTGCAGGTAGCAGGGGTAGGGCATTCTGAGGATAGGATTGAGCCAGATGATTTCCAGCCAATACCAGAAGAAGAGAGGTACTTAAGAGAGGCAATAGGGCTTTATGACAAAAGCGTAAGCTTGCCTAAATTTCCACATGATTCCACTTTTGAGATAGAATTCGGAAGACACAAAGAAACAGGAGAAGTATTAGTATACCAATTAAAACCCTTCAGAAAAAAACAAGAACAAGAGCCATGGATAGAACCAAGACAAGGAGCTTGGTATTTCGAGCTTGCACTTGGAATGACACCAAAAGAAGGGATAGTAGTAGAATACCATCACCCATGGGAAGAGGGCATTACAAGCCCCTCTAATGCAGATATCTTTTATCCGGGAGGAGATGATAATAATACATATCCTCATGTTGTAATTCCAAACCTTGAAGCTGTTATCTATCCTGTCTTTCCCTATAAACATAGCCATGGGACAAGGGAGGCTTTGATGAAAGTTCCTGTTGCCCCTTTACTAAATCCAGGAACCTACGATTCACTTTCAGCTAATGTTATGGTGGAAGATCAATCAAGACTACAAGAAATGATTGACCAAGTACCTACAGGAACACAACTAAGAGTCTACGCAGATGGCCATAGAGGTTTGGTTGAGATAATAGGTAAATAAAAATGAGCTTACCTAATTAGAATCAAAAAATAAAAATTTTATTCTTTCACTTTATAAACAACATCATGCTCTCTTGTTGGTTCTTTTACCTTTAATCCAATGCTCTGGCCTTTCTTTGCTTTTTCTACTTTCTTATGCTCTATCTGCATTGAATTAATCTTTTGCTGGAAATCAGTTGTAGCTCCCTTTATGTGTATATTGTCTCCAACAGCTAATGCTCCGCTTAACTTGATAACACTAACACTTATATTGCTAAAAAAATGAGTTATCTTTCCGATTTCTTTTTCTTCAGCCAAAGTATCACCCCATTTATTTGAAAGATATATAGATATTTAAATTTTTGTATTATTTAACTTTTGTGGAAAACCTAGCCGTCTGTGCCATCAATGCCACTCAATGCAACGCATTGATGGCATGGCCAGACGAGACGTACAATGTTCCTATATGCAGTATAGGGTTATTGTACGGCGAGTAGGATATGTTTTCCACAAAGAATTATTATTCTTTCTTATATCCTTCTGCGCATTTATCTGAGCAGAACCTGTAGATTTCGCCGTCAATCTCTTTCTCTGTGAAATCCTTTAAAAGAATCTTGCCGCACTTTCTGCACTTTGCTCCCTGGCCGCCATCATGAGCGCCTTCCATAAAGCCTTCTTCTCCCGGGCTTATTTCATCATTCTCTACTTCATCCTCTCTTCCTTTTTCTTCGTAAATATCCTTGTCTTCTACCATCAAATTCACCTCATTATAATTGAACTTATAAGAAATTTATAAACTTTGTTAGTTTTTCTGCATATCTCTAACTTTCCCACCCAATCTCTTAACCTTTTCCGCTGCTTCTTTTCCTAATTCTTTCCTGAATCTTTCTATGGTTCTTCTTAATGAAATCTCCTTAGAGCCTGCTATCAAATTATCAGCATGAGCTATTATCTTCTCTTCTTTTGTTCTTGGCAAATAATCTTTTAATGGTAATTTTATTTTTTGCTCTTTAATATCTTTTTTGCTTATCCCTGCTCCTAAATGCCTTTCTGCAACCAAAGCATGCTTCTTAAGGCCCTCTTTTCTTAATATATTTGCTCCAACTATACCGTGCTTATAGCTGAATTTTCCAGGATGGCATCTAAACCTTCCAATATCATGCAATAAAGAAGCTGTTTTAATAAATTCAATATCAATATTTTTTATTTTTTTAGCTATTCTTAAAGCAACTTTCTGAACTGCCTTGCTATGTTTAAGGACAGCATTAAAATCTTTTTTACTCTTAGAGTATTTTCTTAATAATGCTATTGCTTCTTTTTCTGTTATCATATGATTTTAATAAAAACATAAGAATAAATAGTTTTCTATACCAACCGCATCAGAACATCCTTTATCTGGGCATAATTCTTGGCTTCTATTAGAATAGCTATTGACAAAACAACCATCAATAATTTTCTTAATATCATTTTCTTTTTCATCTTATATAGTGAGAGAGGCAGGTTTTCATATATTCTAACCTGCCCCATCCTCACCTCTTTTTCCCGAGCGAGGAAAATGAAATTGGCTCCCTGTTGAAAGTGGGGGTGGTAGAAATAGGACAACAGGAAGCCAGAGGAAACATCATTTATTTGTTTTTCTGAACTCTTTTAACCATAATAGTCCTATTCTTAACATGTCTTTGTTGAATTTATCGCTTATCTTGTATATCTTTTTGTAAAGGTCATAATCAACTATGCCCATTGATTTCATTGGCGTTAATATCCTGTCATAAAATTGCCTTTTGTTATAGCTCAGCTTTACCTTCTTGCCCTTGAATTCAGGCTCATCAATCTTATCTGTGACCATCTTGCCCTCATGCAGCTGAGTTGCAAAGACACTCATCTCAGTTTTATTTATCTCACCTCCATT
>CAZOXR010000015.1:11224-13645 GCA_964583885.1 uncultured Methanosarcinales archaeon
TGCATTCCATCTCTATTGGAAAGCACCTTCTGTAATTAGGCCAGGCATACCTTTCATCAAGAAAAACAATAACTCCTTTATCTGTTTCAGATCTTATGCACCTGCCTGCATTCTGCAAAATCTTTGTTATTGCAGGCATTATATAGCCATAATCCCATCCTTTGCCGAATTTCTGCTCATAATAATTTATTAATTCCTTTGTTTCAAGATTGGGTTTTTCTAATGGCAATCCCACAATAATAACTGCCTTGAGAAAATCTCCAATTAAATCAATTCCTTCTCCAAAGCTTCCAGAAGCAACACCCAATAAAATTGCTCCTTTGTCTTTATGTTCTTTAAATTCCTCCAGCAATTCCTGTTTTTCCTGTTTTGTTAACCCCTGTCTCTCTTCTAACGTTATCCTCTCATTAATCTTGCTGAAGAAATAATTTATTCGGTCTCTTAGATCATAGCTTGGAAAATATATTGCGCAATTACCCTCAATATTATTTGTCAGTCGTTTCAATGCCTTTGCTATGTTCTTATACTGCTCTTCATTCCTTTTTGTAAATTTTGTGGTTGTTTCAGGAACTATTAAATTCAGCCTGTTTGATTTTGGAAAAGGGCTTTCGTATTGTTTTTCTTCTGCATCCTTAAATCCTAGAATATCCCTGTACATGAATGTTGGTGTTAATGTTCCTGACATTATTATTGTTGCATGCGCATTGTCAATAACATTCTTTGTCAGGATAGATGGGTCTAAACACCGATATGTTAGAAGAATCATGGGGTATTTTCCTTTTTTTATTGTTAAGATTCGTGCATAGCCATTATCTTCTCCTCGCCATGCAGTTAAAAAAAGAGCTATTGAGCCAATATAGCTTTGTTTTTGTCGTTCTCTTACCTCATCACCAATAAACTCTAAATCAGTTGTTATCTTATCATAATCTTCTATCTCATTTATTTTTTTAATGAAATCATCTTTTTCAATCATTATCTCCTGGCTTTCCATGTTTTTGCTGTAATCAATCAGGATTTCATTTATTCTTTCCAGATATGCTCTAGTCTCTTCATAACCAAACTTCTTTGCTTCTTTTATTGCCCTTTCAAGCATAAAACTGGTTAATTTTACAGTTAAGATATCCCTGCATCTCTTTGGCAGGTTATGGCCCTCATCAATTATTATAATTGCATCACTCAAACTTTTCTCTGTCCTGCCAAGAAAATTCTGCCTTATTGTTTCATGGAAGAGATTGTAATAATCAGCTACAATCACCTTAGCGTCTTTCCCGATTTGAGTTGCAATTTCATACGGGCATAGTTTTTCTTTTTTACACGCTTGAACCAATTCTTCTGTATGCTTTATCTCCAGCTTTAATTCAGCAATTATCTGTTTAGCCTTTACAGTTAATGCTCCTGTTTTCTTTTTTGTGTTTTCATAGAATTCACATTTATGCTCTTCTTTTTGCAGTTTGCAGTATTCATTAAATTCATTTGAGTAAAGCTTTTCTATATCATCTACAGGGCACATCCATTGCTTTCCAATAATGTCAACAGCTGTAAACTTCAGGTTATGCTTTTTCTTTATCTCCTCCAGTGTTTTAATTGCAATATGGTGCTGCGTGTGCCTTGATGTCAGGAAGAAAATTGTTAAGTCCTTTTTTATAGCATAGCTTAAAGCAGGGCTTAATGTTGCAGCTGTTTTTCCTAAACCAGTTGGAGCATGCATAATTAAGCTGGATTTATCCTTGATTGTTTCCATAACATCAGAAATCATCTGGTCCTGAATTTCTCTTACTCTTTCATAAGGAAAATAGATATCTTTCATTATTTTAAGGATTAATATTCAGTTTATAAATATTTAGTAATTTGACTTTAAAAAAGAACCAATAAAAAAATAAAATAATTACTTTTCTGGTACTATAATCCAAGCTATAATATATGCCAGAATTCCAGCTCCAAAACTGATTAACGTAAAGAAAACCCACAATAATCTAACAACAGTTGGATCAACATTAAGGTATTCTCCAATTCCGCCGCAAACACCAGCTATTATCCTGTTTTTTGTGCTCCTAAAAAGCTTTTTTCCCTTTAGTTTTTTTGCTTTTGCCATATTGAACACTAGATTTTATTGGATTTATATATTTTGCGTGTTTATAAATCCCAAAACTTTAAAAACCAATTATAAAACCTCCAATAAAGGTGATAAAATGGCATTTGACAAGAATCTGGACAAGGAGATATTTGCTGAAACAGCAGCGTTTGAAACAACAAGAATTAAAGTAGGTGTTTACAGCTATAATGAAGGCGAGAAAAAACTTCAGATTTCACGCGAAAACATGAACCAAAATGGTGAGTGGAGTTTTGCTAAAGCTGGCAGGATGTTCAAGGACGAAGTTGAAGCAATCTTGCCTTTGATGAAGAAAGCATTGGAGCATATGT
>CAZOXR010000016.1:0-12052 GCA_964583885.1 uncultured Methanosarcinales archaeon
CAAAGAATGCTCATTACCATTATCATCTGAAGTTACATTAACATAAACAAAGTTAGCTGTTATATGGCTTCTATTTGCTAAAGTTGGAACTACAAAATCAACTGAAGGAACATAAGAATCAACAGTTATATTCCTTGTTCCAGTTGAGTTCCAGTGTCCTGCTTTATCCTTGACATAAGCCTTTATTGTATAATCTGCATCAGTCAGATTGCTTTCATTTGCCCAGAACTGCCATCCATCTACATCGTATTTGTTAAGGTTTGTTGTGTATAACTGCCATACCTGGTCTACTGAAAGGCTAGTGTTGTAGATTCTTACTTCGTCTATTTTGCCATCAAAAAATTGAGTCATTGAACTTCCATCATCATTATTCCATCTTGCACCAACTAATGTTTCTCTAACACCACAAGGCACTCTATCAGGTAATGATGTATCTCTTTTTGTTTCAACGCCATTTACATAATTAATCAAATCTGAGTTATTGTATGTGACAGCAATGAAATTCCATTGTCCTGTTGATATTGTTGCAGTATCATCAGTTGCAGTTGCTGTAGAACTATCGCAATTTGAATGTGTTTGTGTAGCAAGTCTCAAAGATGCCACTGACAGAGAATAATCTGATTTGACCCAGCCCCCATCAAAATCCATCTGAGAGACTATTCTCGCAGAGCCTTGACTTACATCTGGATTAATCCAAGCAACTATTGTAAACTGTGAGTTATTATTCTTATAATTTGTTTGTATATGGTCATCAACAGCATCAAACTCAAATGCTCCTCCAAACTTGCCAGTTTTATTCCAGGTTACATTGAATTTAGTCCTTCCATCATCCCCATATTTAGAAACATCAACCACAAGAGTATCATTAGTATTATTATACGCTTCTCCAATACCAGAAACATTATCAAAATTCATCATTAAAACCAAAGAATCATTATACAATGTATAATTAGTTCTGTTCCATTCCCATACAAACTCATCTAAATAAGTTTCATTTATCGTCATATTGACAATTATGAAATTATCTGTTGTAGAGCTTCCGTTGGCTAGTGTTGGACCAGTGAAATTGAGCGTAGGATAAGTAAAGTCAAATGTGATATTCCTTGTTCCGGTTGTATTGACATTTCCTGTTGTATCCTGGGCGTATGCTGTAACTGCAACACTTCCTTCTAATAAGTCTGTAAAGTTATGCTCGTATTGTGTTGCATTATATAATGAAACAACTTCACTTGCATTCAAAGCTCTTGAGGATATCATCACATCGTCTATTGTGCCGTTGAAGAAGCTAGTAGCAGAGCCTGAATTATATACAGCTCCAATAGAATAATTAACCTCTGTTCCCAGTATGTTTGTTATTGGGCCATCCTCTTCTAGTGTAACATCTGCCTCTACCCCATCTACATATACTGTTAATGTTCCTGAACCAAATGTAAACCCAAAATGATGCCATTCATTATCAAAAAACGTTTCAGTTGTAATATATTGTTTTGCATTAGTCGAGTCATAACTTCCATTGCTGGATAAAATAACACCAAACAGATTAGCATTAGTATAGTCCTTTCTCATTAAGAAAGAACGTTTGTTAGGGCCACTATCCCACCTTCCTACTATCATCTCGTTATCTGTTGCATCACCTTTTGCCCAGGCAAAAACACTTAATGCAGTTGTTAAGTTTAGATTATCTGCATAGTCTATTTGTATATAATCATCAATACCATCAAACTCAAACGCTCCACCAAACCTACCAGAGGAATTATATGTTCCATTCATAAGTGTTCCATTATTCCTGTTCATATAATCAGTTGGACCTCCTGATGCATTCCTATCATCCATCCTCCACCATGAAATCAATGAATTATTCCAGTCAACAACTAAAGAAGCATTCTGACTCTCTCTTGCAGCTGCAGTCACATTTACATAGACCCAATCAACATCCCTATGCGACCTGTTTGCAGGAGTTGGGTCTTCAAACAAGACACTTGGAGCATTTCCATTAAGCTCAATATTAAAAGTGGTGCTTGCCAAAGCTGATGTTATATTCAAGCCTCTTGATGTGTTTCCATAACCAAATTTAGTAGTATTTATCGAATAATTAGTATAGAGTGTCTTTCCTGAGCCATTCCACTTATACTCCTGCAGAGTATACGTTTCTGTCCAGCCTGTTGCATTTGTCAGTGTACTTGCCCTTAAACTACCATTAACATCATAAGCAGATACATTTACACTAGGCACATCATCACCAGTATCACTTCGATTTATATGCATATCAATATACCACGAAACATTTAATTCTCCAGCTCCTGTAACTGATACATTTGTCTCATTAAAAGTTGTATTAATGAATATCTCTGTATTAGTTATCGCAATGCATGTTCCATTATAACCCGGATCACCAGGACACTCAAATGTTGAGTTAACAAATCTGTTGTTAGCGCCTGATATTGCAACTAATGAGCCAACAAATGCTGCTCCAGTGTTATTGAAATACGTCTCACTGAAATTATTTCCACCACCAGTGAGAGTAACCATTAGAGTGAATGTACTTAGAGATGATTTTATGTTTACTGTGTTATTGTACCATTCAGAAGTCCAGCTGCTTATAACTCCTGCTCCATTAGTCCCTCCACCTGAGAAGAAATAATTGCCCCTGTAAGTCATATTAGTGCCGCCAAGAACGAAAGGTTTCCTTGCAGCGGAAGTATAAAGATCAGTATTGCCCTGTACAAGTGAATTAGCACCTGCAATAGTATATCCATAACAATTAGTGGTTGTATCAAACATCCTGTTATTTGTAAAATTACTGTCATAACCTGTAAAGGATATAGCAGATGTTATCCAAGCGCGGCATACAAAATAATTATTATCATACTTTGAGTCATAGACTGTTGCCATATGACCTAGTTGATAAGTATCAGTACCACTCAAAAACGAGTTATTAATAACCTTATTTTCCCTGCCATTTTGGTCTATGAATGTATATTCTGGTGTTCCACTTGCAGCTCCTGTCAGTGATGAATTCTCAAGAGTGGTATTTGAGGTATTGTAAAGGAATATGCCTCCGGAAGTGAATGTAAGATTCACCATTGTCAGGTTCTGAGTTTGAGCAGCAAGAACAAAGCCTAAGCCATCTGAAGAGCCATTGTCCCTTATCACAACGTCGCGTGTACCTAACTCGTATCTTAATGCCTGTCCATCGAAAAGGTTTGTCTGGTCTATTGAGTGATTGAATCCTTCATTTGAACCAGCATTAAAATAAAACATCACTCCAGAAAGGTTGTTCTCAGTAAAGGTGTTATTTATTGTATTATCGAGGTAGATGCTTAGGTAATCAAAGTGGTCTCCTCCTCCAAATACATTCTTTTTAAAGGTATTATTATCAGTAGCAATATATACAAGATAATAACCAGCTGAAAGAGTACTACCACCAGGCTCATTAAGCTCAAAAGTATTATCCTCAATATGCTGATTATTTGCGCTGCCTGTTATATACATTCCACCTTGGTCACCCAGTGCAGTGAGATTGAGGTAATTCAATGAGACATTAGTATATCTGATTGAGTCAGTTATGACCAAAAGATCATTATCACAATCACTATTATAAGTGTCATGTATGGTGTTATTATACAAGGTGTTATTCTCTCCTGTTCCTCCAAGATAAACAACCTGCTTATTATCATCAGATATATCATTGCTATAGAGTGTGTTTCTTTCAATCCACGAGTCATTCACATCAGTAAGATACAGCCAGTTTCTGTTTGCCCCCTCACTTAGAAATTCATTCCCAACAATCCTTGCTCCAACTACTTCATCAATAGTTAGGTAATTAGTGAGATTTCCAAACCTATTGTCATACAAAGTCAGATTGCTTCCTGCAAAGCTGTCAAAGTCATAGTTTGTTGTTGCAAGTGTATGAGCTGTTATGTTTGACTCATTGATATTCAATGTTCCCCAGTTATCTATGCCATCTGCTGTTGCTGTATTCTTGAACAGCAAAGAGATATTAATCAGTGTCAATGAGCCAGTTGAAGTGACATTAATATTGCCGTTCATGACAATCTCTCTGTTGATGCATGTTTCAGTTGAAGTAACTCTCCAGTCTCCAGTTTCAGGAGCAGAGCAACTTGTTATTGTTATTTCAGTTGAATTTGCCTGCGCATAATCAGTTCCGTCTGTTGTTCTTATCTGGCACTTTACAACATCACTTATATTTGTCTCATTACTAACCAAAGTAAACTTGTCTTTTTTATCTGAATATATGGCATATATCTGTTCTGCTGATAAGCTTCTGTTGAATACCATCAATTCATCTATCATGCCATGGAACTTATATGCTCCATCATCTGCATCCCATCCACTGATTGAATGTCCTACTCTTGCCTGAGTAAGTCCTGTGTTGACTGACCCAAAAGTGCTGCTTCCAGAAGGGACTCCATCTAAATAATGAGTCAGAACTGAGTTTTCCCAGGTTACTGCAACATGAGTCCATTGGTTTGCAGTAACAGTGCCTGTTGAAACATCTGAATCTCCACCATACCTTCCTACCCTCAGATTACCATTAGTGATTTCCCACGACCATCCTGTTCCACCACCAACAGTACCATAAGCAAAGATAGGTCTTATACTATTAGTACTCCTGGCATATACCCACGCAGACAAAGTCCTTGCACTTGCTCCTGAAGGTAGATCAGCTAGAGGCATTATCTCAATCCTGTCATTACTTCCATCAAACTCATAAGCTCCAGAGCCATTTAATCCGTCTGTCTTAGTCCAGTTAGAAGCATTGAAAATACCATGCATATCATAACCGCTATAATCCATAGTCCAGTTAGAAGCATTATGCTTAGTATCAAATGGCATATGCAAAACTGTCAAAGATTGGTTATTAATAAACCAATTATAGCTGTTAAACAATGCATCTTCATTCTCATCATACTGCGAGCTATTGATACATGTAATATTAGCATGTGTTGAATTTCCAGGATAGTCAGTTGCATTTATTGTAGGTGGACTAATCACTGGAGAAGCATTCCCTATCCTCATCTCAGATGAATTTGCTTGGTCATACCAAACAGCATCAGAAGTTGTTATCTGGCCTTTAAGAGTGTCATTTGTAGATGTTTCATCGCTGACTAAAGTAGATTTCATCTTTGCATCAGTGTATAATGCATAAACCTGTGAAGCAGATAAGCTTCTGTTGAATATCATCACTTCGTCTATTAAACCCTCAAAAAAATAAGTATTAGCACTTGCACCAATCTTTACTGGAGTTAGAATAGAAACAGTATCTTCTCCAACAGTAAAATTTTCCAATACACCATTCCAGTATAACCTATAATTATCTGCACCAGGCTTTTGGGTTATAACAAAATGATGCCATTCAGTTATATCAATAGGTGCTGAACCAAAATTAATTCTATCATCCCTAAAAATATCTAAATAGATGTTTCCATCAGTATAAGGATAATGGGTATTACTACCAGCAGTCCCAAGTCCAAAAAATCCTGTACTAGTGTCAACAGGATTGGTTTCATAATCTGCTTTTAACCAAACAGATAAAGTTGCTTCATCACCAAAAAATGCACTTAAAGCAGTTCCATCCATATTAATCCAATCATCAATACCATCAAAATCATAAGCTCCAGAGCCGTTTATTCCGCCTGTCTGGTTCCAAGTTGTTCCATTAATATTAATTGCTTGTCCATTATTACTATATCCACTATAATCATCAGTCCAGTTAGTAGAATTATGCTTTGTATCAAACGGCATGTTCAAAACAGTCAAAGACTGATTATTTACAAACCAGTTATAGGAATGGAACACAGCATCAGTCTTGTCATTAAGTGTAGAGCTGTTAATGCAGGTTATATTTGCATTTGACCGATTCACTGGGAAGTCAGTTGCATTGATGGTTGGATGCCTTGCTATTGGTGGACCATTCTGAACAAGCATATATGTTGAATTAAGTAAAGAATAATCATAGCCATCAGAAGATATGATCTGGCACATCAAGCTATCGTTCCGATTAACTTCATCAGCTGCTAAGATAAACTTGTCTTTTGTATGGGCATACATTGCATATATCTGAGCATCTGACAAGCTTCTGTTAAATACCATCAATTCATCTATCATGCCATGGAACTTATATGCTCCATCATCTGCATCCCATCCACTGATTGAATGTCCTACTCTTGCCTGAGTAAGTCCTGTGTTGACTGACCCAAAAGTGCTGCTTCCAGAAGGGACTCCATCTAAATAATGAGTCAGAACTGAGTTTTCCCAGGTTACTGCAACATGAGTCCATTGGTTTGCAGTAACAGTGCCTGTTGAAACATCTGAATCTCCACCATACCTTCCTACCCTCAGATTACCATTAGTGATTTCCCACGACCATCCTGTTCCACCACCAACAGTACCATAAGCAAAGATAGGTCTTATACTATTAGTACTCCTGGCATATACCCACGCAGACAAAGTCCTTGCACTTGCTCCTGAAGGTAGATCAGCTAGAGGCATTATCTCAATCCTGTCATTACTTCCATCAAACTCATAAGCTCCAGAGCCATTTAATCCGTCTGTCTTAGTCCAGTTAGAAGCATTGAAAATACCATGCATATCATAACCGCTATAATCCATAGTCCAGTTAGAAGCATTATGCTTAGTATCAAATGGCATATGCAAAACTGTCAAAGATTGGTTATTAATAAACCAATTATAGCTGTTAAACAAGCCCTCTCCATCCTCATCTGACTGAGAAGCATTAATGCAGGTAAAATTAGCATCTGACTGGTTCAATGGATGGTCTGAAGCATTGATCATACCAGATACAACTGATGTTACAGTTGGCAAAGTAGGTGGCTCATTATAATCAAGTGTAACATTAATTACATACTCAGAATACAATTCAGAATCACTTTCCATCGAAATGTTATACTGGATAAACCTGAAATCCTGCTGTGGTATTGTATCTGGCTCTACCCAGTCTGTGTATTTCAATGCAGATGTTTCATAAAGTTCTTTTACTTGCGTTGCATCTAAAGATTGGTTGAATATCATAACTTGGTCTATTAGACCATTAAACTCCTCACCAGCATATCCTGAATTGCCTATTCTTGTTGGCGAGTCAGCAGTGCTAATTAAAGTTCCAGACTGTGAGCTACTATTATCAAATATACCATCTATATAAATGTAGCTTGTTGTCCCATTCCAAGTTCCAAGAATATGATGCCAATTTCCATTTCCAAGTTCAGTTAATGTTTTTATAGAACTCATATATTCAAGTCCCGCCCCACCATCATGGTTTGTATAAAATTCAATCAGATTAGATGCACCCCTATATCTAATAACCCACTGAAGACCATCTTCTGTGCTATCTGGATTAGTATATCTACTTGCAATAGTCGCAACAGCTTTAGTAACATCATCACTTTTAACCCAAGCTGAAACAGTCATAGCAGTAGATAAATTTAAAGAAACAGAATCAGCACTAATAAGGATTTCATCATCAACACCATCAAAATCACAACCAGCACCAACAAACCCATCCACACCACAACTTACATTGTTATGCTTTGTTCCTGTATTATCATACCCAGACAAATCAAACACATGAGTTGAGTTTTGGGAGTAAGCATCAAAACTCCAAAATCCTGTTAAGTTCTCCAGATTAACATCGCTTCCATTATAAACTGGCACATTAGCATACTCTAAATATTCTCTTTGCCATGCATCATACATCTCCTCTGCAGTAAAAGTCCCATTAAACCATCTCAACTGGTCAAGTGAGCCATTAAACATCTCCTGACTGACTTGTCTCCTGCATAAAGAAAGATACGAGTCAGCTTCTGGCAGGAATCTTCCGTTAATAGTATCATCCCCTACTTTAATACCATCCTTATATATCTTAATGGTTGATTCATCAGCTCCATTATATCCGATTGTAAGCCCATACATAACCCATCGATCTGTTGGAAACAACTGATATGCTGGATAGAAAACACCAGTTCCATTCCAGATAGCAGTATAGCCAGTAGGTCTTATCCAGATCCCCCTATTTCCAGAAGTTGCACTATTACCATAACTAAATGTCCTTTGATTTGCTATATTGCCTCCCATAGTATACTGCCAATACATTATCGTAAGGTTTGATTGGTTAAATACTCCTTGATTTGTTGTTCCAAAGAATATCCAATCATTAACTCCATCGCAAAATATTCCATCTGCTATCTTTCCAGACGCATTATTTAATGCATCATTTAATGTTCCAGTATTACCATATCCAGAGCTGTCCAAAACAGTTGTTGCAGTTCGGTCAGCCTCTGTATCTGAGGTTATCTCGAGTAATAAATCATTTGCAGGCAAAGTGGGAGCAGTAACAGTTGAATTCGCCTCAGAAACCCTTATATTTGCAACTGTTGTGTTTGCTAACCAGGA
This sequence comes from uncultured Methanosarcinales archaeon, assembly GCA_964583885.1. Lineage (GTDB taxonomy): Archaea > Nanobdellota > Nanobdellia > Woesearchaeales > CAZOXR01 > CAZOXR01. The sequence goes on from CAZOXR010000016.1 coordinate 8,431, forward strand.
ATCATAACTTCCGTTCCTTGTTGCATTATAAAGCTCTGATATTTGTGCCTGAGATAAGTTAGTATTAAGAATCATTGGTGAATCTAATGTTCCGTTAAAATCTCCTTGATTATTATCGAAATTGCCTATCCTAAGTTTGGTAACATTAAAATCAGGTGTTGATGTATTTCTGTCGTATGTCTCTTTCAGGTCTGCATCTATATAAATCTTTATAGTCGTATTAACATCAGAACTGAACATATTTTCCCAAACTGCTGTATACATAACCCATTCATTGCTATTCCCACCAAGCACTGCTGGAGCATTAAATTCACCTGCTTTGCTTAGACTGTAAAAACCTATATTGAAAGTAGCACCTGTTCCTGATGTAGAAAAAACAGAACGCATAGTTCCAGTGGCATTAAAAAACTCAAATAAAACTCCGCCTTCAGGTGTTGCTCTTTTATACATCCATACATTGGCAGTTCCATTTTGAGAAATGCTCTTATCTAAATTAAGAGCAATCCTATTGTTCTCAGCATTAAAGTCCAATGCGCATCTTCCTAATCTCGAATAAGAACAATTATATGTTGCCAATGAAGAGGTTATTGAACCATCATTATTGTTATTGCTTTCATCCTGCACAGTTGTTCCAGAGCCTTCTTCAAACCTATATAAAAGTTGGACAGAATCATTCACATTAAAATCCCTTGAAGCATTCACAGAAGCATTCAGTATCTTCCTATTATACCTGATATCCATTGGCTTTGCAGTTGAGAACCACCCAGATCTCTGTGACTCATTTATTGTAACAGAGTAATCAGAAGGTGACTCTCTCCAGTCTTTGCCAAAGTAAAGTCCAGTTATTGTTGTATCAGTTATATCCTGGGTTATTGTTGGGTCTGCTGTTATATTCCTGCCCTGCTTAAAGTTTCCAGCTCCTTTTGTGATTGCAACTCCAAAAATCCTAACTCCAGGCCTGCCAAACATTGAAGCATCTCCAACATAGATGTCTGTAATAGTAAACCCAGCAAGAGTATCATTAAAGTCAAAGATTGCAGTTGGGAAATTAACCTTTGCAATAGCATCATTGAAATTGCCCTGCTTATGCCTATCAACACTCAAATTATAAACAGTTCCATTATAAGTTGCTGTATCATTTTCATTAACAGTAAACATATACCAAAGTTTTGCATCTGTCAAATCAGCATAATCATTCTCAACATAATGGCTTATTTTCATATTAGCAGCAGGATCAAAGCTAAAGTTCATCTTCCATGTAAACTGCGGCTGAGAACTGATTGCAGTATATGTTTCATCTGCATAGCTCCAGTTCCAAGAAAAGTCCAGCACACTTCGATTTATCTCATTAGATGTAATCCCAAAGCCAAACTTTCTAAGCTCATTTCCAGAAGTATCCCTGACACTGAAATAACCATTTGTCATATTCTCATAACAAAGCCTGTCCCAATTACAAAATAGTGTATCATTTCCTATTGTAGTTAACCCATAAGTAAATCCAACACCTGCTGGCCTTGATATTGGCTCTGACACAATTGGATCAACAATATAGTCAAACTCAACAGAACCATTCAGCACAAGAAGGTCAAAAGTAAAGTAACTGGAATTCAAAGAAGTAAGATAAACCTTGTAATATGATTCATTTGTGATATTGTAGAATGTAGCAATGCTCTCATTTCCATCAGCAACATAAACCTCAATATCAGATGTAGAGTTTGACCTCACATAAAGTGTTATATCTTTAGAGCTGTCAAGCTCTTCCTTAAATGTAACCCTCACATAATCGAGAGCAGGTATTACTTCAGACCAATTATCATCCTTAGCATAAACATATTCATAGATATCAGCTACAAAGCTCCTATTCCTATCTAAATGCTCTGCAGCAGTTATCTCAATAACAATCTCATAAGTCTGATTTGAAAGTGAAGGAACAACCCATTCAATATAATCAATTAATGAATTATTGTTTGTGTCATAAGCATCAAAATTTACCAACACCTTACCAGAATCAGCCAGCCAGTAAAGTTTTACACTTGACTCAGAAGCCTCTTTTGGAAGTGTTGTATAAGCCAAAATGTCAGTATAATGCACTGAAGAGCTAATTACAACCTGCTTCCTGTTAGAGCTAATCTCTTCCTCAATTGATTCTGGAGCTGGTGTTTCATACTCAATCTCAACCTCTTCAACCTCTTCTTCAATTATCAGCTCTGTAACATCATCTGCTTCTTCAACCTCTTCTTCTAATTAATTATCATCTTCTGTTTCATTGGTATTGTCTGATGTTTCATTGATATCTTCCTCTGTTTCATCTTCTCCTTGCTCATCTTCTGAAACAGCATAACCAGTTATCAGATTATAAGTATCAACATAATTACTCTTGTTTTTTGTTATTATCTTTGCTTTCTCAACCTTTTCCTTCAAAGTTTCATTAATTATCTTATTAACAGAAACATTCCTGACCAAAGCAGGCAACACAATAGTCAGATTATTCGTTTTATTGGCTAACTTAACTATTTTCTTCCATTTAACTGGCTTGCCAATAACAGCACCATACTGTATTGTATCTTCAGAGGTAAGATTAGAAACACTAACATTAGTAACCAAACTAATCTCTTCAACCACTTCCAAAACAGAATAATCAACACTATCAACAACAATAGTTGCATTGCTAACATTAAACACTAAAGTATAAAATGTATCATTAAAGCCGCTTAACAAACAAGTATCAACACAAACATCATTAAACGCAATTTCACTCTCATAATAGCTGGCATTCAGACTAGACCATTCTGAGTTGTGAATATCAGTATAAAGCCCCTCCAAGCTTGTATTGTAATCAACATACAATACTTGCGAAGATATAGTATTTTCAGATGAAGCTCCATGCTGCCCATAAGCAGATAAAAAGATTTCATCCCATTCCAAAGATGTTGGCATTAACCCAATAAAGTTACAGCATGCCTCATCTCCATAACAAACAGTTATTATCTGCTCATCATCAACTGAATATGTCTCCCATTTTGTACAAAGCTTGTTAAAATCAACATCCCAGCTAAAGTCAGTATTCTCAACTGTAAAGTCAATTATACCATTAATACCTTCAACACCATCATTATTTGTATCATAGTTTGCTCCAGAAGCATACTCAAGATTTATTTTTATATCTTTAGTGATATTTGTTTCATTGATTGTTTCGTTTATTGATGCGGTTTCATTGATTTCAGTCTCATTGGTTATCGTTTCAGTCTCATTTATTACTGGACTTGTTTCATTTATTGTTCCAGTCTCATTAGTTTCTGTCTCATTTAAAACAACCATGCCGGTTATCCCAATAACCCCTTCATCTTTCAGGTTATCGCTGTCAAACACAACATACTTAACACCATTATGTATGACATAAACCTGCGCATAGCCGCCCTTACTAACAGAACCGCTTAGTTTTAATGATTTCAAATCACCAGAATGCTCTAAGAACCATGCATGCTCAGTATAAGAATCAACAACTAACCCAAGATTCTGAGTATAATTAAGCTCATTACTTACTGCCACATAACCTGTTAAAGTTGGTTTGAAAACAAAGAACCCAGCAGATAAGAATATGATAACCAACAAAGCCAGGGGG